>CACYBR010000135.1 GCA_902772705.1 uncultured Planctomycetota bacterium | reverse complement strand
GCTGCGGCATGACGCGCATGGACGCGGCGAAGGCGGATTTTGGAAACTGTGGACGATTCTTTGGCGCCGCGAGAGGATCGCCCCCTTGTTCCATAACGAAACGACGATAGTGCGGCGCTTCCGTCGTCTTGATGGAAAAGGGACGTTTGAGCGAATTCTGGTAGAGTCGTTCGAAAACGATTCGGTATTCGGAAGGCGCAATACGAATTTCCTCAACGCCGCGCCCGACAGGCACGAGGAAGAAGACCGACCACATCATCACGCCGGAGTCTTCGAGCACGTCCGCGATTTCGTCGACCATCTCCCAGTTTCGACGTGTGATCGACGTATTGACCTGAACCGGCAATTCGAGATCGCGCGCATATTGGAGCATTTCGAGCGCCTTCTTAAAGCTGCCGTCAAAACCTCGGAACGCGTCGTGAACTTCAGGGTTCGGACCGTCGATACTGAGACCGATGGCGGAGACGCCCGATTCTTTCGCTTTCTTAAACGCGTCGAAGGTTGCCAGCGGAGTTGCCGAAGGCGTGAGCGCGGAACCGACGCCCAGCTCGGTCGCATGGCGTATGAGCTCGAAGAGATCGGGGCGTTTGAGAGGATCGCCGCCGGTGAAGCAGATCGTCGGCTTGCGCGGAAAACGCGCGACGTCTTCCAGGAGTTTCATGGAAACGTCGTGCGACAGTTCGTCGACCGCCGCGTTTTCCTGCGCCGAGGCGCGACAGTGTTTGCAGACGAGATCGCACGCGCGCGTAACTTCATAGTAGAACATGAGCGGGTTGCGTGGAAAGTCGTCGACTGTGTATGGAATTCGGTGCATCTTGCGTTCTTTCTTTTATCTTTTGCGGAAATCAAGGGCGCCCTAAAAAGAGAGCCGAAACAAAACGCGCGAAGACGTCCTGTTTCGGCCTGAATTACCGACGGTCGCCATGTATGACATGTTACAGAGCGGCGGCTCGACCGCCCGTCGCGCCGGGCGCTCTCGGGGTGGCGGCGCCCCCGCGGTTCTGCATCGCGTTGAAACGCGCGCGATTGGCGGCGTTCATCTGAGGATTGAAGCCCATGTAAGGGTTCATTGGCGTCATGGGACCGGCTGTTCCTCCGATATACGGCATGGTCAGGAACTGGGGCTGCGACTGTTGCGCGCGGAGATTCTGCAAATAAGAGGCGAGAACCTTGGAGTTCATCGATTTGAGTTCGATGACCCGGACCTTGCGGACGCTTTCTTCCAGAATTTCCTTGTCGACTTCCTTGACGTATTCCTCAATCTCCTTGGCGAGCGCTTCAGGAGCGTAGACTTCGATCGAGTTTGTCGCCGGGTTTGGCGTGATTCGCGGGGAGAGGTTGCCCGGCATGAGCGTTGTCTGGAACTTTCGCGAGAACGCGCTGAGAACCTGCTGAGCCATACGCGTGGTGGAGGTGTTTTCGACTTTGATCTTGTACGGCTTCGTGATCGGTTGCGGGAAGAGTTCAACGTCGTCGAGGAGAACGATCATGGCGCCGACGGCTTCCCGGTCCGCCTTGGAGCCGTAAACCATCAGCGTATTGAGCGAGACGTCGGGCTGGAAGGACAACGGGGTCGATTGATTGATCGTTGTCATATTGATTCCAGAACTCCCGTAGTAGTCGTAGTCGTAGAGTCTCGAACTGTTGTTTTGGTTACGATTGATGCGGTCGGCAAGGTACGTCTGCAGGCGTGGAACGATCTGCGAGACGCCGACGTTTTCAATGCGGAAGACCGTATAGGTCCGGCTCTCAAGGAGGACGCGTTCACGCGCTTTCTTGAGGTTCTCTTCCGTCATGTAGGAGAGATACTTGGCCGAACCAGGATTGGTATATTCGTCGAGGAGCTCGTCCGTAACCTCTTCCTTTTCGTCCGTGAGCGCCTGTTCCGTATTGTCGGAAGATTCAGACGCCGGCGCGACGTCCGTCGAAGGAGTCGCTTCAGAGGCGTTCGATTCGTTCTTCATGCTGTCGATCGTTTCCGAAAGCTTCTTCTGGAACTCTTCGAGCGCGGCCTGATCGGAGGAGGAAATGAGCAGCGAACCGTCGGGATTCTTCACGACATAGACGCCAGGGGCAACGACCTGAGCGTTTTCGGGAATTGACTCGGAGACGGGCGTTTCTGACGCCGCGTTTTCGCCGTCGAGAACGAGAGCGCCGAACGCCAGATTTCTCAGAATCGGACGTTTAGCCGCGTAAAACAAGGGGGCGACGAGGTTGGCAAGCGTCGCTCCCGGGTTTGCAGAATCATTCGCGCTGGGGGCTTGCGCCGGAGCGACAG
>CACYBR010000134.1 GCA_902772705.1 uncultured Planctomycetota bacterium | reverse complement strand
TTTTACCGCTTCTGCGAGTCTGTTCCATTCCTCGTATCCCATGTCTCGGAGAGGCCAGTTCAGGCGGCGCCACAGCCTTCTGAAATACCGCTTGAGGATTTCGTTAGGGGCTTTTTGCAGGGGCGAGAGCGGAATATCGATCGAATTCTGACTCGTTTTGCCGAAGACGGGCAAAACGGCGTTAAGCGAGCACAACGTTTGAAGATACCTTTTTTCACGTTCATTACTTGCTCGTAATTCATATTCCAATTCGTCAACACGCGCTTCCAGCAAAGCGTTGATTTCGTCGCTTTGCTCAGCTAAACGCAGTAGAGCGTTTTGCCAGCGATTAGGAAAGACGTCGTTCAGGACGGGAACGAGTTCGTTACGGATTCGATTTCGCGTAAAAACGGAGGAAATGTTTGACGAATCGGTTCGGTAATCCTGCTTCAGCTTTTCAAGATAAGCAAGGATTTCTTCTCTGGTGATTTCAAGCATTGGACGAACGAGCGTTAGAGAAGCGTCGAGCGCTCTGATGGGGACGACTCCGCGAAGTCCTTCAGCGCCCGAACCTCGAAACAGACGAAATAGTATTGTTTCCAGTTGATCGCCGGCGTGGTGGGCCGTTACGATATACCGCGCGCTGAATTCGTGCGCTGCGTCGCAAAGAAGCTGGTAACGCAAATTGCGAGCGGCGCTTTCAAGACTTCCTAAACGTTTTGTTTCTTCTCTGAGGACGTTGGAGTCGACAGTTCTGACGTCGACAGGAAGGTGTAGTTTTTTTCCGAAATTGCGGACAAAAGCGACGTCTTCTTCAGACTCGCTTCCACGGAGACAATGGTTCACCGTAACAATCAGCAATTTGTCCCGGATTCTGTTTTGTTCGGCAATTGAAGCCATCGCGCGAACCATTGCGACGCTATCAGGCCCTCCTGACGTCGCGAGACAGACTCGTCGATAGGACCATTGGTCAACGGGAAAGACCTTAAGCAAACGTTGTTCCAGAAAGTCAGGCTTCGCATTCATTTTCTGATCCAGAGATTAGGACAGATTCCATAAAAAACGCCGTCGCTCTGTAGTTCGAACGACGGCGTTTTTCGGGAAACGTAGGTATTCAGTAGTATGTTTTACGCCCAGTGGCCGAAAGCTCTTCTCGATTTGCCGATCGGAAACATTTCTCTCGTTCTTCTTTTGTCAGGGCGTAAATTTCAACGGAGAAGCGCGCGCTGAGGCGTTCTTCATATTTCTTTTTCATCGCTTCAGTACGGTCCTCGACGAGTTTGTCACGAACCTCTTCCTGAACTTCGGAGAATGATTTGACGCGTTCTTTTTCGCGGGAAATAACGCGAACGATTGTAAAGGAAGACTGATCCTCAATAATCTGGCTAAGCTTGCCGACAGGAAGACTTTCGCTGAAAACGGCGTTCTCAATCTTCTCTGAGCGGAGCGCGCCGCGCTCGGACGATTCACGACGACCACCCTCCTTTGCGAACGCGTCTTCCGAATCAACGCGGCAGACTTCGGCAAACATCGCTTCTTGTTTTTCAGGAGCGGCGCTTTGCACGGCGTTGCCCATGTGAGCAATCTTTCGCAACGCGTCTTCTCTGGTCCGTTCGCGTCCATAATAGACCGTCATGCTTTGCCATTCGATTTTGGCGGGAACTTTGTAGTTTTCCTGATTGGCGTTGTAGTAACGTTTGAGATCAGAAAGAGTAGGCGTGAAGTCTTCTTCTCCGAGATTATAGTTCATCCACAATTCACCGAGCGTTTGTTGGATAAACATACGCTTTTCCTGAGCAAAGTCCGTTTGAACTTCGTTTTCGAAATACTCCTCGAGCTCTTTCATTGTTTTGCAGTTGAACTGATTCTGAAGTTCAGGCACATACTTAGAATCAAACTCTTTTTCAAGCTGCTCTGTCTGTTCCTTAACCTGTTCCTTGGGACGGCTCACGACATAGTCGTTGTAAAAGAGAAGTTTTCGGATATGCTGATCGAGAACCTGCGAGTAAACCTGGCTGCTATTGAGGTAACCGTTGAGAAGTCCGTCTTTGTATTCCTGACGATGCTTTTCTCTTTCCGCCTCGGGGAGCTTCTTAATCTCTTCGAGATACTGCATGTGAGCGATCTTTTTGATTTGATGCAGAATATCCCGGCGAAGAATTGCGACCTGTCCCACCCGACCGATTGTTTCGGCGCCGTCATAATAGGTACGAGTCATAAGATTGGCCTGAGTCGGGACGGCTGATTGTTCCAATTCCTGGGCGAGGAGCGCATGCGATATGGGAAAGACGACGAAAGCGACTCCAAGTAGAATAGCAGACAGTGAGAGCATAGTTGGATTTACCGACAAATTGCTCGCGCCTTTTCGCGATTGTTTACTATCCAAAATTTGACGGGACATACAACTTTCCACCGTTAAAATCCAGAGCGCCTCTTTTCGTGATGGAGCATCACAAAAACGGGACTCGACTACCTTGGGGAGTGTAGCGAATTGCAGAGGGGAACGCAATAGCTCTTTCAGGGATTACGACAAGCGACAAGGAGAACGGCAGGTTTCTTGTTAAGCGTCGCAAGACTGATTGCTAACTAAAACAGCCCCCCATTATCCTGTGTCGACCATATGTTCGTAATATTTAATAAAATCCAAATAACCGATAAAAAATAAGCGTAAAAATGGTGTTTTTATGTCTGAAAGTTGAGAACTGAACGGCTATGGGTATAATGGGGAAAATAGGCGCGCTTGAAAAGTACGCTCGTTACTTGTTCCTCCCTTGTTATTGGGGAGAATTATGCGTTCCATTTGGTTTGAGTCTTCCGTAAGTTTCGGTTGTTAGTGTTGTTTTGGAGCAAATAATGAATGGTAAGGCGATCCTTCGCTTCGGACTTATGAGCGTCCTCGTTGTGACGACGTTATCGACTTCTGCCGCTCAGGCGCAATTATTTCCAGGGGCGGCAAATTTTTTCTCACGACTTTCAAATTATCGTGTCGATTGTGCGAACGTCTGGAATAGTTCCGCCGTTCAAAGCAACGTTTATGAGGGAACGCGTCGTTCCATCTTTAACGGCGAAGACCTTTCAGGCTGGACAAACGTCAAGGGGGAAGCTCCCGGCGAAGGATGGAAGGTTGAAGACGGCGTAATCTACCGCGAAAAGAATAGCGGCGACCTGTATCTTGAAGGAAAATATGAGAACTTCATTCTTGAATTTGAATTCAAGGTCTGCGAAAAAGGTAATAGTGGCGTAAAGTATCGTTCCTGGAACACTGATGGTTGGGGAATGGGATGCGAATACCAGATTTTTGACGATATAGCTCACAAGGATAATCCGCCGCGTTACCAGACAGCCGCTCTTTACGACGTTGTTGTTCCTCGGGAAGGAACGCAGAAGATTCGGATGGGCGAGTTTAATAAGGGTAAGATTATTGTTCTAGGCAACCATATCGAACATTATCTTAACGACGAACTGATCGTCTCGGTTGACGTTGGCTCGGAGGAGTGGAATCGGGGCGTTGAAAAGAGCAAATTCAAGGATACCCCTGAGTTTGGAACGACAACCGTCGGGCGTATCTTACTCCAGGATCACAACGATAGAGTCTGGTTCAAAAACCTGTATATCACCGAACTGCAGCCGGTTGGTCGGTACGTCCCCGGTTGCTTCTATTGAATCGATTCAAGACGGGGTTCAAAAATTTCAAGGGATCGTCGACGGTTCGTCGGCGATCCCTTGCCATTGACGGTCGGTGAATGTCTCCTGAAAGTCTACCTGAAGATTTCTATAATTTTCACGGCGAGTTTTCCCTCGACAATGAGTAAAACGCCTTTACCGCATATCTTTCCACGGGAACATATTTGAACAAGACCTTTTTCGGACTCGGTCAGAGGGAGAATTTCGTCGATTTTTTTTGATTCCAGTTCATCCTGCGAAAGGCGAGTTGCGCCCAAACGTAGTTCAAACGATAAATGCGGCGAAGCTGAATGAGTCTCGTTTGACGATGAAGTTGAGGAAATCTTTTCAGGTTCAGCATATAACCGAAGACGTTCGTCAGAAAGGAGATTTTCCAATCGATCCTCGGCCTGACGGCAGATCTTTTCAAGTTGCGCTTCGATTCTTGTGAAATCGACTGGTATGCACGGGGATTGACGAAGTTCTGTGCTTTTCATTGAAAAAAAGACTGTCCGACATATAGATGACCGATCGACAAAAAAGGCAGGCGTCTTTTCAACGCCTGCCCGGAATAATTCCTAGCGATGGCCGAACAGTTCGGCGATTGGCGCTAGAGGATTCAATGCTCGTTTCATCGTCCAACGATTAACGTCGGCAAGAATTCTGTCCATACGAAGCCGGGATGAGTTAGGCGTTCCGGGATTTTCGTTGTACTGTCGAATGACGACCGTCATGCCGGCCGTATGCATAAGACGGAGCTGTTTGGCCGAAAGAGAGGCTGAAATTCCTCCCGTTGTCATAAGGATGGGAAGATCTCGGAGAGAGCGCCAGTTGCGAAGAAGAAGGTTGTCCAGAGAAGGAAACGCGCCGTCTATGGAAACTACGCCGGCGAACTCGCTGGGATTGCGAAAAGCGAGCCGCAACGCCATTGTTGCTCCGGTTCCACGACCAAGCAGGAAAATGCGGCGAGAATTGATGTTGAATTTACCCATCGCCTGATCGATTGAATCGAAGACAAGATTCTCCGCTTCTGAAATGCAATCCTCCGTTTCAGGCCAATCGTTACAGGGTTCCGTCCAACTCTTTTCGTCGATTAGACGACCGTTGATGCGACTACGGACAATCCGACGTGTAGGACTAGAGATTCCACGAGGGGCGACGGCAACGTAATTCTGAGAGGAGATCTTTGGAACAACGTCAAAAAGTTCAAGTTCAGACTTGCCCGCATCATGAAGCCAAACCAGAAGGGGGTACGCATAGTTGGGTTCATAATGAACAGGGGACGCGAGAATATGTGCAAAAGAGCGACTCCGTTCGCTATGGTTCTGACGCATGGAGAGACGCTTGATATTCGATTCAAAAGAGTGTGAAATCTTCCTGAGAGGAACAACGGTTTCTTCGGAATGCGTTTTGACTTTAGACATGATTCTTGTTTTTTTCGGAGCCTGTGGTTCATGTTTTGAAGCACACGACTCATGAAAGTGATTCGCTTATTTACGTCTGGGGGAACTCTGACAAAAGCCTAAGCTTTGACCGTTTCTTGAGGACAGCCGTAGCGTCCATAACAAGTACGAAATCATTTGACTGATTTACCACGTTCTTGAAACATTTTGGGTCAATTTGCTGACTTTTGAAAAAAAGCGTCGTTTCAACTGGCACAACGTTCAAGACCGATACAAAACCGTCAGGTCTTAGGTCAATCGACGCCTCATAGTAGCCAATAAGCGGAAACTCCGTCAATACAGATTTCGGGAGTTTCGTTCTTTCTGAAACAAATTAAAGGATTTTTTGATTTTTTGTAAAGATGCGCAAAACAAGGTGTTTGCGCAAAGTGAAAACAATGAACGGCGTTGGCTGACGCATTAAAAGACGTATTGATTGCGACGACGTGATTCTTTACCCTCCTCAGGTGTTGGCGAAGAAAAGAAGGAGTCTTGGAGACGCGCAGAAAAACGACGTTTAGTCGTATGACGTTTGGTCGTTTTTTGTGAATTCCTTCGTTCGACCCGAGTGTGATGATTAAGGTCTTCTTTTCGATTTGCGAGGATGGGACCTTTTTGTTAAAAGTTCTTGACGTACGGTTTTCGACTTTTTTATCTGAAATGATAAAAAATATGGAAACTTTAGGACTACGACGGACGATATAACCAACAACGCTGAATAGGCGCCGTACTTTTTGACGTCTGTGATTGATTCGTTTTACGGCGTTCGGATCTGACAATTCAGGAAGGGAATCCGGTTTTTCAGATCTATATAACGACGCAGGAAGCGTCGTCTTGAATTACAATTGGCGCGATTTGAGGCTGAAAGACGCTGAAAAGACGCGAATTTCAAGGAAGGAATACCATGAGTTTTTCAAATAGGATGACGAAGAAGTCCAAGAAATGGCGAGGCGCGCTCATTTATTTGGCTCTTTTCGGAGTCGCGCCAATGGCCTTCGGCGCTGAAACTCGTTATGTTTCAACTTACGACGAGCTGGCGGCCGCTATCTCAGAATTTAACGGCAATACAGGTAAAGATTACCAGATCGTTCTGAAAAACGATATTGCTTTGTCTGGAAACCTCCCGGCAATTACGGGTAACGTTGATCTTGTCGGAGTTGAAAGCGGTTCTTTGGCAATCGAGGGCAACGGTTATGCGATTGACGGCGTCAACTCGTACCGTGGACTTTATGTTGACACGGAGGAAGCAGGAGGTTCGGTAACGGTTTCGAGCGTTGTCTTTGCTAATTGCTACGCCGCAGGCGGCAACGGCGGCGACGGAGCGAGCGGCGGCGGCGGCGGCATGGGCGCGGGCGCGGCAATCTACGCGTTTAGCGGCGACGTGATTTTGAGCGACGTCTCGGCAGCGTACAGCGCTGTGAAGGGAGGCGACGGCGGTCGCGTTCTTCAAGAGTCTCAGTCCTACGGCGGCGGCGGAGGCATAGGCGGCGCCGGTGGAAGCGGAGTTGTCGGAGAAACAGGCGCGGCTGACGGCGGCAAGGTTTTTGCGAACGGCGCTGATTCTACGCCTGAGCGCTTGGCCGGCGACGGCGGCGTGACGGACGAAAACGTTGCAGATTCTTTCGCTCATTACGTTGACAAGACGACGCCGGTTGGCGGTAATTCGCTTGCAGGCGGCGGCGGTGGCGCGTCAATAGCGGTTGGCGGCGCCGGCGGTCTTGGCGGCGGCGGTGGCGCCGGCGGTCTTGAAGGCGGCAACGGAGGCTTTGGCGGCGGTGGCGGCGGTGGCGGCGACGCTCTTAACGCGGGACTTGGCGGCATTGGCGGCGGCGACGGCGGTTATATAGAAACCGTCACGAGCGAACAGTTTTCCGATACTCAGGGCGGTGGCGCTGGCGGCGGCGGCGCGGCTCTTGGCGCTGCTATCTTTGTTGGCGAGGAAGCCCGGCTCACAATTGCCGTTTCAGAGGAATCTTCCGCTGGAATATACGGTAGTTCGGCTATTGCCGGCGTCGGCGGAGGCGGAACGGCTGAGGATGGCGAGGCTGTCGGTAATGGCGTTTTCCTTATGAACGATCTGACGATCGAGGTTGCCGAAGGCGGTCAGTATTACGTTTCAGACAACATCGGCGGCTATGCGGGATTTTCGGAGGCTTCAGCGGACGCTGACGGTAATTACGAGAATATGAGCGGCGTCGTCAAGACAGGCGAGGGAACGTTATATCTGCAGGCCGCAGGCTCGTCCTATGCTGGCGATACAACCGTCCTGGCGGGCAAACTAGTCGCAGACGGAGAAGGCGCAATCAGCCCTTATTCTGCTTTGGACGTAGAAGCAGGCGAAGTTGAGCTCAGAACCAATCAATCCGTCAAGGGTCTTTACGGAGGATCGGGAGCTCTGATTAATCTCAACGATCAGGAACTCACTGTTACCGGCGACTCCGATTCGTCCTACGCTGGCGTCGTTGTTGGCGACGGGCTCCTCCGGAAGCAGGGAACTGGAACGCTGACGCTTTCCGGGAACAGCAGACTTGAAGGCGCCGAAGGCGCTTATAATACTGAAATTCAGAATGGCACGATTCGTGTCAAAAACGACGGCGCGTTTGGTTATGGAACTGTTTTCTATACCCGTACTGACGAATCAGATCAGACGGCGGCGATTGAGTTCGGCGACAACGTCAACATCGTCAACGACGTCGTTCTTTCCGGAAACTCTGTTCCCATGATACTTTCCGGCGCTTCCGGAACTCTTTCTGGAATGCTAGCTTCCAGTAATTCGCTGGCTAACTCGATCGATGTTCGTCTTGATTCCGGTTCGACTTTGACCGTTTCCAACACAGGCGTTTCAAGAGACGAGGATGGAAACGTTGTGATCGCTAATCCCAACGGCGTTTATGCTTACACATTGACGTCTGGCAACCTTACTGCGAAAGTAAGTTCTTTTTCAGTAACGACGGACGACGCAGACCTGCGCTATTGGAACAGCGCGATTGGCAACGCTCCTATCACCAACCTTAGCGATAATACGCTGTCCTTTGTTCTTGACACAGACAATGTAGAAGACGGACTGAAGTTTGCCAATAATCTCATTCTTACATCCGGAAGACTTACAATTGGTCAAACGCTCGTCGAAGATGATGTGACTCAGGTCAATTCGATAACCTATTCTGGCAATACCAGCGGCGACGGTGGTCTTGTTATCGACATTGGCGACGGAGCGACGATGTACGCGACCGGTTCTCTCGATCACGCGACGACCATAATTAAGTCGGGTACGCTCAATATCGTGAATTCTTCCGACGCAAATGTAGATCTTGGCAAGCTGAGTTCTGAAGGAAACGGCGTTCTCGAAGTTGGCGCCAAAAATCTTGTCGTCAATTTTGATTCCGGCGAGGCCGCGTTCGACGGTACAATTGTCGCCGACGATGAAGGAACGACCATTTACAAAGATGGAACTGGCGAATGGACGCTAAATCTTACAAATGATTCGAACGTCAAGTCGATCCAAATTGTTGCCGGAACCCTTTCTCTTGGTGAAAACCATTATGACGGGGGTTCTTATCTGAGCAACGATTTCGAAATGGAAGTTTGGTCTGCGGGGCGTTTTCTCCATTCCACGACCAATGGCGCGACGATTGTTCTCAATCATTTCAATGCTTCGAACGCAGGCAGCGTGGTTGAGATCGGCGAGAACGACGAACTCGTTCTCAGCAATCAGAATACTTCGACGAGGATAGCCGCCAATCTTGCAGGTTCGGGCTGGCTCTTCCTCGAAAACGTCGTCGACAGTGAAGGGAACGTAGCGCCGTGGGTTCTGAACGGAGACAATTCTGACTGGTCTGGAACGATAGCAGCATATGATAACAACGCGCAGTTGACCCTTGCTTCGCCGAACGCAGGTTCCGAGAACTCGACGATCAACCTTGGCGCTCATGGAAAACTCAACGTCGCCGCATCGACGACGCTTGGCGCTCTTGATTTTGATAATAACCTTACGATAAACGCGACTTCTGGCACGACGTTAACGCTTAACGGTCTGACGAGTTCGGTTCAGTGGCTTGACGACTCCGTTACGACTATTGACGGCGGCGGTTCTGTTAAGCTTAATGCGGGCGCAGGTCGGTCCTACTATGGCGAAACGCTTGTTACCAACGGTTCCTCACTCATTCTTTCGGGCGATAACACGTCCGGAGCCGAGTACGGCGCTTATCGACGCGCTACGACTCTGAGCAAAGGCGGTTCCCTGGTGATGGATTATGGCGATCAGGGCTCGGACGGCGTTTGGACTTCTCTTTGGGGATCCGATATCAATATCGACGGCGAAGGTACTATTGCGATAAACGACGTTCTTAAGCTTCAGGCAGATCAGAATGGAAGCTATACGCAATACACAGGGACGGTCGACTTCAGCGACGATATCCACTTCGTTGGCGAAGACTCGAATGAACTGACCTTCAGTGTTGCGAATAACTACGCGACCGTTCAGCTACACAGCGCGATTGAAGGTTCCGGCAACCTTATCAAGAAGGGCGACGGCACGTTGATTCTCGACGGTACGGGAGGGTTTGATTCGGTCGCAGTCAATGAAGGAATTCTTCAGCTTGGGACGAGCGCGTCAGCTGTCAACGATCAGCTCGGAGCTTCTTCCGTTGTGATTTCAGGCGGCGTGCTTGCCGGCTGGACGGATTCGCTCGGTTCTGTTAAACTGAACTCTGGCGTCCTGAACATGCTCAGTACGGGAACCGTCTTCCTTAATGATACTGATTCTGCGCTGACCATGGACGGCGGCACGATCTATGTCAACGTTCTCGATGCGGACAACTACACGAACTTCAAGACAACCGATGAAAATGCGACTGTCGCGCTCAATAGCGGCGCGATTTATGTTGACACGGCGTCCAGTGGCGCAGACCTTGCCAGCGGTTCCAATCTGACGATTGTCGAGACTTCCGCCGGCAATCTGACCGCCGACGACTCGAAGTTTCTGATTTACGACGATATTTCGGGTAAGCGTTTTGTTGTAGACCGCGAATCTTTGGCCGACGGCAAGTTCAACCTTGTTTTGAAAGATTCGCTCTTTGCTGAAGTTGGAACCTCTCCGAACGAGAAGGCTATTGGCCGATACCTTGACAGTTGGGTCGATAGCGGCTCGATGGACTCCGACACAAATAATTTCATCAACCAGCTTGAAAACGAAATCGACAGCAATCCTCACGTTCTTAACCAGCTTACGGGCGAGCTTCGTCTCTCAGCGTTCAAGGCTCAGGTTCAGTCTCATAACCTGATTCGTCAGACGTTGACCCAGAACGTACTGCCAGACTCAACGACCGGCATAACGGTTGGCGCGCTTTCTGCGTTGCGCGGTCAGACTTATGAAGAAGAAGGTGGGCTTACCGGTTGGATGAGCGCTCTCGCAGCCTTCGGCGACGCCGACGCTCATAATGGAACTTCCGGCTACAACTTTGATCTTCTTGGCGGAATGGTAGGCGTTGAGGTTGGAAGTAGCGCGACGAACCAGTTTGGTTTCTTCTTCTCGTACAGCAACCTGCAGCTCGACGCCGGCAATCCGATGGGAAGGGTTAAACTTAACGACGAGCAGTTTGGGGCGTATCTCCGATTCTCTGACGACTGGGGATACACGTTTGCGACAGGTTCGATCGGAATTTCCGATTATGACGTTACGCGTTCGATCGAACTGTCTCGTTCAGCGGCGTTGCGCTATAATGGGGAAGCAGACGGGTGGTCCGGGAGCGCTTACCTCGAGCGAGGTTTCAACTTCTGCCTTCCGGCTTCTAACCTTCAGCCTTACGGAGGTCTGCAGTATACGCACCTGCATGCCGACGATTATAAGGAAGTGGGAGCGCTCCGTTCTTTGAGCGTCAAGACTGGCGACGTCGATTACAACAGCCTCGAAGGCGTGCTAGGCGTGCGTTGGCTTAAATCGACTCTTCTCGGAGCGCGCCAGTTTGATTTCAACGCGTACACTAACTGGACGCACGAGTTCCTGGACGCTTCGCCTGACAGCTATATTTCGCTTGCTGGGCGACCTGACGGTTCGATCCGAATCATCGGCAATAGCACAGGACGTGATTGGATTTACGCCGGTATTGGGGGGAAGATTCACTATACGGACTCGTTCAGCGTCTTTGGCGGCGCTGACGTTCAGGTCAACGATTACACCTCCTACGTCAACGGTCATGCGGGCATGACCTACACCTGGTGATCTTCGACGGTATGAACTGACTGAGATTGATATCAGCCTCTTTTGAGGAATACTGAAAGCCAGAGTCTTGATTTCAAGATTCTGGCTTTTTTAGTTGAGATCGGTTTGATCCGCGTCTTTTGGAAAAAAACTAAAATACCCGTTGACGAATAAGAAAGAGCCGTTAGAATGATAGTGTTCTTTTGGTGAACGGTGGGTTTGTTTCAACGTTCTCCTTCAGAATTTCCTTCGGGGAGTTAGCTCAGTTGGGAGAGCGCGACGTTCGCAATGTCGAGGTCGAGGGTTCGACTCCCTTACTCTCCACTAATACCGGTTTTTGACCGGTATTTTTTTTACAGGGGCGACTAGCTCAGTTGGTTAGAGCGCCGCTTTCACACGGCGGAGGTCAGCAGTTCGAGTCTGCTGTCGCCCATTGGTGTTGGCTTGTTGCGGATAATTGGTTTGCAATAGGCGTGTTTTTAAGAAAAAACATTGAAAAACTCCGTTTTTTCCCTAAGGGTAAAGAACGGAGTTTTTTTATTGGTACAAGCTTTCTCGTATTTTACGAAGGAAAGCACGATTGAGTGAGTTCGTTCCATCAGGCAATAACGAGGGCGGTTCAACGCGCTGGAAGAGCTAAATAACATCGAGTGGTTGCGTAGGACATTCCCGTGTTGAACAGACAGACAAGTCTTTTTAGTTTGAAGGTTTTCTATTTGAGGAACGTAGACATGGCGTCGTGAAAGCGTTTGGGCTTGGTTGTCGAGTTCATAACGGATGAGAAGTACATTGGGGCGTCATATAAAGACTAACGCACGATTGAATAAACAATTCGATAAGACTTTCCGTTTTCCGAAACACGTCCCGTTGATACGCCGCTTACTGCCGGATTCCAGCGACGCGTCCTTCCAGAGCTTTGGGGATCTTTATGATAAAAAAACCTGACAGAATTTCATCCTGTCAGGTTTTCGTTGCACTGCTTTGTGAAGAAGATCAGAACGGGGGCTCCGAAGTACCGTCTGGCGACGCTTGTTTGTTAGTTATACGGGTCGTTTTTTTGGCGGTTGTTTTCTTGGCTGCTTTTTTCGTTGCTTTCTTCTTCACAGTAGTCTTTTTGGCAGCCGTCTTCTTAGCCGTCGTTTTTTTGGTCGTCGTCTTTTTCGTCGAAGCTTTCTTTGCGGCTCTTTTTCTCGTGGTCGCGCCTCGCGCCGCACGAGCTGCGAGAAGCTCGAGAGCCCTTTCTGAAGTCAGATCTTCCAGAGAGAGATCTTTGGGAATTGAGGCGTTTACCTTTCCGTCGGTAACGAACGGACCATAGGGACCTTTGAGAAGTTTGACCTCTTCGCCAGTAACTGGCGAATTCCCAAACGTCTTGAGAGGTTCTGATTTAGTCGCTTTTTTACGAGCACGATATTTTTCCTGAGCGAGAAGCGCAAGCGCCTCGTCTAACGTTATCGTAAACGGCGATACTCCTGCGGGAAGAGAACGCGTTTCAGAGCCGCGTTTGACAAAAGGACCAAAACGACCATTACACACGAGCACCGGTTCGTTTATTGACGGGTCGACCCCAAGCGACTTGGGGAGACTGAGTAGTTGCAAAGCTACGTCGAGCGTGACGTCGCTTTCTGTCATTCCCTTGAGCAACGACGCTTTTTGCGGTTCTTCATCGTCCTTCAGATCGCCGCATTGAACGTACCGACCATAAGGACCGTTCTTAAGATAGATCGGTTTGCCTGTTTCTGGGTGCTTTCCAATGGGTTCGTCAGCCGCTTTGGACGCATTAATCAGTTCAAGCGCCTTTTCAAGGGTGAGTTCGTCGGGCGGCATATCGTCGGGAAAGCGAGCATGAACGTCGCCCTGTTCAAGATACAGGCTGTAGTGTCCGACGCGAACGAAGACCGGAACGCCTTTTGAACCGTCCTCGTTGATCGGAGTTCCGATGAGGAACTGACTGGCGTCACGAGGATCAATTTCGGCCATCTTATTTTCGATCTGGCGTTTTAGGCCAGCGGCGAACGTAGGGGGAAATGGGAATTCGCTTTGAGCGCCGTCTGAGGGATGATTGTCGACGTCGCCAAAATAGAAAGCTCTGAGATATGAGGTTTCATCTCGATTACCGTTGCTGATTTCGTCAAGAGCGTTTTCCATATCGGCAGTGAAACCATAATCGACAAGCTCAGGAAAGTGTTTTTCCATGAGTTGGCAAACGGCAATGCCAGTCCAGGTTGGAACGAGCGCGCCCCCCTTTTTAAAGACATAGTTACGCTTGAGAATGACGTCGATAGTCGAGGCATAGGTGCTCGGACGACCGATACCCTTATCTTCGAGGGTTTTGGTCAAAGAAGCCTCTGAATATCTCTGCGGCGGCGAAGTCGTATGCTTCTGAGGCTTGAGTTCACGGGTTTCGAGAGCGTCGCCCTGTTTAACGTCTGGAAGGAGCGTTTCCTGATCGGCTAGTTCCGCGTTAGGATCGTCCTTGCCTTCGACATATGCGCGCAGATAGCCAGGAAAGACGATTGTTTTGCCGCCTACCTGAAAACGAGCGTCGTCAATGGCGACGACTATGGTCTTTCGCATTCCTCTGGAATCGGTCATCTGGCTCGCGACTGTGCGCTTCCAGATCAGATCGTAGAGAAGATACTCGTCGTAAGAAAGTTGTGAACGCAGCTCGTCCGGGAGAGGAAAACTGTTTCCGGCGGGACGAATCGCTTCGTGCGCTTCCTGAGCGTTTTTAACTTTGGTTTGATAAACGCGTGGTTTTTCAGGAAGAAACTCCTCTCCATAGTGGACTTTGACAAGCTCGCGCGCGGCGTTGATCGCTTCCCATGAGAGGTTCGTTGAATCGGTACGCATATAAGTGATGCGACCGTTTTCATACAGGCTCTGAGCAACGCTCATTGTCTTTCGCGCCGTAAAATTAAGCTTTCGGTTGGCTTCCTGCTGAAGCGCGCTGGTTGTAAACGGCGCGTATGGACGAGTTGTGTACGGCTTTTCATCTACCGATTCTACGATCGCCTGGCTTTTACTAAGACGATCAACGAGTTCCTGCGTTGCCTTTTCATCGAGGAGGGTAAATTTAGAAGGCGTTTTGAGAAGACCATTCGAAGGATCAAAGTCCTTACCAGAAGGAATTGCTTTGTCCGCGACAGAGGTCAATGTCGCCTGAAAACTATTGGCGCCGCTCGTGACGAATTCGCCAAGGACGTCCCAGAAGTCGGCGCTGTGAAACGCCATTCTTTCGCGTTCCCGATCGACAATTAAACGAACGGCGACGCTTTGAACACGCCCTGCTGACAGATTGTTTCCTGTCGACGTGCCGGGTCTGCTGATCTTATGCCAGAGAAGGGGCGAAGATTCATAGCCGTAAAGGCGGTCCAGAATCCGACGCGTTTCCTGCGCTTTTACGAGATCCATATTGAGATCGCGAGTATGGTTGAGCGCGTTGAGGATGGCGTTCTTCGTGATCTCATGGAAGACAAGACGCCTGACAGGAACCTTAGGTTTGAGAATTTCAAGTAGATGCCAACTGATTGCTTCTCCTTCGCGGTCTTCATCCGTTGCGAGATAGAGAGAAGAAGCGGACTTGAGCTGGGCCTTCAGTTTGGCGACTTGCTTGAGCTTGTCTGAAGGGATCTCGTAAAAAGGCTCGAAGTTGGAGTCGACGTTAACCGCGAGTCGCGCCCAGGGTTTTTTGCGAAACTCCGGAGGGAGTTTGCTCGCGCCCTTGGCAAGGTCACGGACGTGTCCGACGCTTGCTTCAACTATATAGCCAGGTCCAAGATATTTGCCGATAGTCTTAGCCTTAGCGGGTGATTCTACGATGACTAGCGCGGGACCTGAAGACGGTGTTTTGCTTTGGACCATTGTGTGTACCGAGGAAGTTGTCCGAATTTAATGACTGCGTCAGACACGAACGGGCGTCTACCAAACGTCTGCAAGCCTTACGCTTCGTGCCTGAAGGCGGTCTGATTAACGCCGGGTAATATGAACGTCGACGCTGGCGTTTTGACCAACGCCAGGTTAATGATGATCTCGAAAAATGGCAAACGCCAAACATTCTGAGTTTATTTTGATAACGTTGTCGTCTGTTTTTGTCAAGGTCCAGTTTAGAGGCCTTTTGTTTTTTTGCGGTTTTTAAGGGGAGCAGTACAAATGTTGCGTCTTGGATTTAGGATAACGAATCCGCTTTGGACGCTTTGCCGCACGCTGATGGTAGACGTTTCTTTTGAGTCGCGCCATTTATTCAAATTACCGCGTTTGAGCGTCGGGTCTCTTTGACTTTCTCCCCGTTTCCGATATACTCTACAATGCGGTTGGACGATTTCAGACAGGTCGTGCCGACTGAGACGACGTATTGCGAAACGATGGTTTTGCAGGGAGGGAACTGTGAACTCTGAGAGTTGGACGAGTCGACTGGCAAAAGAAAGAGTCGTTATCGTACCGTCTCTTTTGGCTGCTGATTTTGCAAATCTTGAGCGCGAGATACGTAAACTTGAGGCGGGAGGCGCTCAGGTTTTGCACATTGACGTCATGGACGGACTCCTTGTGCCAAACATTACCGTTGGAGCGCCAGTGGTCGCGTCCATACGTAAAGTTACATCTCTAAAGCTGGACGTGCATTTGATGATAGTTGAACCGGAACGCTACGTCGAAGCGTTTCGCAAGGCGGGCGCTGATTCGCTTTCCGTGCATATTGAAGCCGTGCCTGATCCGACAGAGATTCTTCAAAAGATTCGCGCCCTTGGCGCCACGCCCGGACTAGTCCTCAATTATGGAACGCCTCTGGAGAAGATCGCTCCTTATGCGCAGTTAGCGGACGTCCTCCTGACAATGAGCGTTCCTGCTGGATTTGGCGGTCAAAAGTTCCATCCGGACGTATTGGATTCGGTTCGCGTCCTTCGGAAACTTGCACGTCCTGACGCGCTCATTGAAATTGACGGGGGAATCGACGTCGATACGATAGGTTCTGCGGCAGAGGCAGGCGTCAATTTTTTTGTTGTGGGCACAGGGGTTTTTCGCGCCGAAGACTATGGCGCTCAGATGAAGCTTCTAAAGAAAGCGGCTTTTAACGCACTTTCAGCCCGATAAGGAATCAATTCGTTTAATTTCGTTTTATTCTCCCTTAGGAAATTGTAGATCATGGGTTGGCAAAAGTCTGCTGAATCGAAGCGTAAACGCGGGGTGCCCGAGGGTCTTTGGGTTAGATGTCCCGGTTGTCAGGCTACGATTTTTCGCAAGGAGGCTAAACGTCGCCTCGACACTTGTCCGGAGTGTAACTATCATTGGCCGATTTCTGCGCCGGAACGTATTACGCAGACGTTGGACGAGGGAACTTTTGAAGAATGGGACGCCAATCTTGTGACGGCTGATCCCTTGAACTTTTTCGATCGCAAGTCTTATAAGGACCGAATCGTAAATGAACGCCAGACAACGGGACTGAAAGAGGCAATTATTACAGGGAGCGGGCGTATTCGGGCACGAAAGGTCGCGTTTGGCGTGCTGGATTCGCGTTTTATAATGGGTAGCATGGGATCCGTCGTTGGCGAGAAGCTGGTAAGGCTTGTTGAACGCGCTGGCGAGCAGAAATTGCCGTTGATTGTTTTCTCAGCGTCGGGCGGCGCGCGCATGCATGAGGGGATCATTTCTTTGATGCAGATGCCCAAGACGTCGGCGGCGGTCGCGCGTTTCCGCCAGTCGGGAGGGCTTTTCATTTCCGTGTTGACTAATCCAACAATGGGCGGCGTCACCGCGAGCTTTGCGTCGCTTGGCGACGTTGTTTTCGCCGAACCGAACGCTCTTATTGGTTTCGCCGGACCTCGAACGATTACCGCGACGATTCATGCTGAACTTCCCAGTGGTTTTCAGTCCAGCGAATTCCAGCTCGAACATGGATTCATTGATCGTATCGTTAAGAGACAGGATATGAAAAGCGAGCTTGCGAGAGCTATCGATTATTGCAGTAACTAAAAATAATAGCTCCTTTTATGGAAATTTCGGGTGGCTCGGAGGTACTCTTGAGCGCGAAGAAGAGAAGAGATTGTAGCTCGGGGAAGGTGCGCGTCGATTTTAAACGCAACCGAAATGAAAGAACTCGCATTGGCGACTGGACCCGTCGATACCACGAAGGTTTGGGAACGCAGTCGTCCTCAGAAGAGGCGAACGATTCTGACGTTGTGGACGCGGAAACTGGCGAGCGAGTGCTTGCAAGGGGAGACGTTGTCCGCAAGCGAACGATTGTGGGCAGTTATGTTGGCGAAGAGAATCTTTCTGGCGAATGCGGCGACTTTGAATATGTGCCAGACGTCGATTTTGGCGTTTGTCAAAAAGGGCGAGTTTTACGTGTCCACGGTTTGAATTCTTACGTTGAGGACGAGCAAGGTCGGATTTTTACCTGTGTGACGCGTCGAATTCTCAAGACGCTTTCTACGAATCAGCGTCAGGTTGTCGTAACCGGCGACCGAGTTTATTTCCGCGACGCCAAATCTCCTGACGGACGGTGCGAAGGCGTCATTGAACGCGTCGAGCCTCGTTACGGAACTTTGAGCCGTACTAGTTGGAACCGTAAACACGTCGTTGTTGCGAACGTTGAACAGGCTCTCATTATAACGAGCGCCGCCGAGCCTCGCCTCAAGCCAAATCTGATTGACCGACTTCTTGTTACGTGCGAACGCTCTGGCATTAAGCCTGTTATCTGCATTAATAAGATCGATCTTGTCAACCCCGCCTCGCTTCAACCTCTGGTCGGCGTTTATGCAAGAATGGGATATCGTACGGTCCTCTTCAGCGCCAAGACAGGCTTCAATATGCGCCGGTTGCGTCATATTCTCGTGGGCAGAGAGAGCGTTGTCGTTGGACAAAGCGGCGTGGGGAAATCTTCAGCGCTTAATGCGATTGATCCGACGTTGAATCTTAAAGTTGGAGAGGTTAGCCGTGAGAATGATAAAGGTCGCCATACCACGACGACCGCAAGACTGTTAAAACTTTCGTTTGGCGGCTATGTGGTCGACACGCCAGGAGTGCGCCAATTTATGCTCTGGGACGTTGAACCAAACGAAGTCGTCGGTTATTATCGAGATCTCAGACCCTATGAGAATCTCTGTAAATTTCCAGATTGCGCTCATCTTTACGAAGCGTCTTGCGCCGTTAAGGATTCTGTCGCCGATGGTCGTCTCGACGCGCGACGATATGAGAGCTATCTGGCCATTCGTTCAGGCGAGATGGAAAAAATGGATAAGCTTGAATGACTTTCGGGTGTGTTTTGTTTGCTTTTTCTGATTACTAAATTGGTAACAACGAGTGTTGAAAATGAAAAAAGAAGTTTCGCGTCGAACCTTTATGAACGTCCTTTCTGGAGGCGTTGGAGTCGCACTGGCTTCTCCGTTTTCTCCTGTGAACGCACTTGACGTCTCCGAGGAGCCTGTTCAGGAGTCCGTCTCTGATTTTCTCAATCCAGAGAAGGTGCGTTTTTCGCTCAATCTTGGCACGATTCGTAGCTATGATCTTAATCTGATGCAGGAACTTGAAATTGCCCGGGACGCCGGGTATCGTTCTGTGGAGATCTGGTTTGATCGCCTGTCAGATTATACGCGAGACGCTGATAACAGGGATTTCGACAGGGCTAAACTCTCTGAACTTAGGAAATTTCTTGACAACGAAGGACTGTCCATCGAAGGAGGAATCGGTTTTGCGTCTTGGATCGTGGACGACGAAAGGCGTCGCGCCTCAGGGTTAGACGAACTCAAGCGACAGGCGGAAGCGTTGTCTATCCTTGGCGCAAAGTGCGTTGCGACCCCTGCCGCTGGCGTCAACGAAAAGATGGAGCTTTCCAAAATCTCCGATCGTTATCGAACGACCCTTGAGATCTGCGAACCTTTTGGCGTTCGTCCTCTTCTGGAACTCTGGGGACCTTCTCCTGCGTTGAGTCGTGTGGCCGACGGACTAGCCGTATGCGCCGATACCGGGCGCGAGGACGCGGCGTTACTTCTTGACGTTTACCACATGTATCGCGGCGGCAACTCTTTTGCTTCTCTTTCACTGATCAGCGGTTCCGCTCTTCCAATTTTTCATATGAACGACTATCCTTTGACGCCCGAAAGAGAAAAACTTAACGACGGCGATCGTGTTTTTCCGGGCGACGGCGCGGCGCCTTGGCGTTTGATTTTGACAACGCTCGGTAAAAATGGTTTTAATGGCGCTCTTTCGTTTGAGATTTTTAATCGAAGTTATCGGGAGAGTTATTCAGCCCTCGAACAAGCTAAACTGGGGCTGGTAAAGATGCGCGCTCTCTTCAACTGAGACGCAGGTTTCGTTCAATGATAAATGAGAACGGCTCGGTCTTGCGAGACTGAGCCGCTTTTATTATTTCGTCGAAGAGTTTTTTTTCAATGAACGCGAGTCTGTTGGTTTCAGGCTGGACCTTTTCTTTCCGCTTTTTGCCGGTTTGCGCAAGAAGAGATAAAGTAGCGTCAATGGGATAACGACAACCAGATAGTACGGACGCCATGCGCAAACAATGGCGCAAATTGGAACGAGTATCAGAATCCAACGTGGCAACGCTTCGAGTTCAGGCCATGCCAGCCATAGTAAAAAAAGAATGACGAACGTTCGGTTGAGTTCCAGAAGCGAGTCGTCATGCTTTACGAAATGTTGGACATATCCATAAGCAACCAGCGCTCCCAGACCTATCAAAATCCAGCCGAGCTTTGTTCTTAGAGACATGGGGGCGGAGTTTTCACCGTTTTTTCGGAAAGATGGAAACTTCATCTGCGTATGCTTTAAAGGTGTTGATTGAAGTGGACGCGACGAGCTTTCCAAACAGATTCGAACAGTCCGACTCCTGCGCCCACGCGGTTTTATTATGTAGGTATTTCACGTTTCGTACAGGGGGCGCGCGTTTCTGACGTCTTCTCAATTGACAGAGGAATGTATTTTCTCGATAACATTGTCGTCTTGTAAAAAACGTGGAGTTGATTTAATCTTCTACTATTGTGATCTGGCCTATCCAAGAGGCGTGTCTGTATGGAGACGTCTTGTCATCGGAGTTGCCGAAGGAGCCTGAATGAGCCCTCTTTGTTTGCGCGAAATTATTGATTGTGGAAAGATTGTCTCCTTTAGTCGCCTTTTGGGGATAGCAGTTTGCTTTTGTGGACTAATTACCGCAGGAGACTCCGTAACATACGCACAGGACGACGGATGGAACGTTGCCGATTCAAATCAGATTTCAGAAGACGCCGGCGCTACATGGAATGAAGCAGGTTCCGACGAGACTTCTCCGTCGTCGGATTCCGCATCGGGAGTTCCTTCTTCAAAAGCAGAAGAGAGTTCTTCTGATTCCCAAGCGTTTACAGGACCGTCTACAACGCGTTATTCTCTCGAATTATCCAGACTTCCGGACGAAAACGGACAGTTTTGGGTCGTTTATGATATCACTCCCTACACTGATCGTTTTCCGAACGTTTCCAGTCCTCAGGATTCGATTGTAGATTGGATCCTGTTTGATTCAGGAGAAGGATTCTGGCGTAAGGAACCTTTTTCCGTTCTGAGCGCAACGAGAGAACGCCTTTACGTATACCATAGTTCAAGTGTTCAGCGATATGTTTCCAACGTAGTTGATCGTTTTATCGAACCAGATAAACGCGGGATTAACTATTCCATTAAGATTGTAGTTTTACAATCTCCAGATTGGCGTTCGAAAGTGTTTCAATACCTGACGCCTTTGAATTCGACGATTGTTGGCAATGGAGCAGACGTTCAGAGTTGGTTGGCTGAGCGGTCCGATATGAATAAGGTTGTCGCTGAACTGGCTAAACGAACAGACTATGTCCTTCTCAACACGGGAAAAAATATAGTTCCGAACGGAGAAACTTTCGGCTGGGCCGCGGCGCAACCTCGAAAGACTTTTAACAGAGACTATCGCGCTGACTCGACAAATTCCGCAGGGTATTCGGCAGACGTTTCTTCTGTCGACGAAGGTTTTCGGATCGAAGCAACTCCACTGTTGTCGACAACGGGAGAAACGTTGGAAATGACTTTCCGTTATCGATCAACGACAGTTGAAAAGACTCGTTCTTTCAGTATGCGAGTTCCGACCGCGACTTCGCCGCGTCAACAACTGAACGTTGAGAAGCCGTCGATTGTGTCGTGCGATTTCCGTGGGAAAATTTCGGCTCCTCGTTCCAAAAGCGCAATTGTTGATCTGGGACTGGTTCCTCTGGCGTTGCCTAAGAATTCAGAACAGGGAGGAGGCGTTATTGAGAGCGTTTCGGGGCTAATTTCGCAAAAGACAGTCTTCTACAATGTCCTTATGATTGTTGAGGAATCCGAATGATATTGTGAGGAATCCGACTGGATTATCGTATTTTGACATGCGGGGAACGCGTCGTCGAACGCCAGGGTTTCGACGACGCGTTTTTCAATGGGGGTAAGTCGAAAAGGAAGCGTTATTCGACAATTCCATACTCTTTGATAAGATTTTCATACGTTTTTTTATCGACTTCGAACGCCGTGCCATGACGGGTTCCTTTCGGGAAGGAAATCAGATTGGCGACGTCTTCCCATTCTCCTCCGTCGTGGGATCTGACTGCGCCGTATTTGCCGTCGCGGTAGCAATCGTAATAGACAATCCAATCGTCGCCGAGCGTGATTCCGCTTGGTCCTTCTACCCAACTTTGAGCAGAAATCTGTTTTCCCTCTGAGAAGGGACCTTCTGCCGTTGGAGCGGTGGCTTCGAGGATAATCTTTCTCTCTGGATGTAACGTTTCGTCTTTGTAGAACAGGTGGTAAACGCCGTCCTTTTTGGCAAGGAACGCGTCAATTACGTTATGACCGGGATCGAAAAATAGTCTGGCGGGAGTGAATGTTTTGAAATCCTTAGTGGTAACGCAGTAAACGCGATGGTCGTATTTGTCCTCGCTCGTTCCCTCGTTGGCAGGAGAAAATTTTCCGGGAATTGTCGAGGACCAGACAATATAGAACTGTTCTGTCGCGTCGTCATAGAAAACTTCGGGCGCCCAAGTGTTACGCGCAGTTGGTTCATCCTTCAGCGCAGGAATGGGCTGAGCGTCCTGCCAGTTGATTAGATCCTTGCTGTGCGCATAACCAAAAGAGCGCCCGTCCCACGCGACCGTCCAAACAAGTCTGAATTCTCCGTCTGGACCACGGGTAATACTTGGATCGCGCGTGAGCCTCGTTTTCTTGCCCACAGGGGGAGGGAGAACGGCCTTGCCCTCATTAAGAGCCTTCCAAACATAACCGTCTCGGCTTACTGCATAGTGAACGCCGTCTTCCCCGTTGTTCACGAAATAGCAAAAGACATAGTACCCCGATTCTTCGCCGGGGCCCGAGGCCTGAACGTTAGAAGTTTGAAACAATAGCGGCATAGCTTCAATTGCCGCAAGAAGAATGATAAGGAAGACGTTACGCATTGAAATTTCCTTTCTCAGGGCTATACTGAAGTTGCTTTTGAATTCTGGCATGAAATCGCGAGAAACTGAGTTACTGCCGTTCGCCATTGGTCAATTATCCAAGGTCGACATGCCAGAATCGGCTCCTATTATATTGCTTTAAAGCTTTTCCGTCGAGACATTGTTAACCGTTCGTTGATTGTTAGACGCACGTTGTTTTTTAACGTTAGTAACGGGGGTATCCTGAATTGAAACGATCTGCTTCTATACCGGCTCTTTTCATACTGTTTGTCGTTTTTGGATTAACGCTCCCGTTGTTTGCTGAAACGGTTCGATTACCAGTCGTACGAGATCTTTGGATTTCCTCCGCGTCAGGCGAAGAAGAGGGAAACAATGGGGGAACGCCTAAACTTAAGCTAAAGGGCTACCAAGAATTTTCACTTGTGGATTTTGACGTTTCCCAGTTAAAGGGAAAGAAGATCGTAAAAGCGACGCTTCATGTAAAACTTGCGTCTGACGAACGTTTATATCGGGTTGGAGTGAGTACGATAACGGCGCCTTGGAACGAGGGTTCTGGTTCAGGCTATGAAAAGATAGAGGGCGCGTCGTCTTTCAGATGGCGCGCATACCCGGATCACCCCTGGATCGATTGTCATGAAACAACTTTCTCAACCGAGTATTCTGATATTACGTCGGTAATTTTTGGCGAAGGCGGTTCTATCTGGCGCAATTCTGACGCGACCGATCCTGTTGACGGCTGGCAAACGATCGACGTTGCTCCGGAAATTGTCGTGGCTCGTTTTACCGGACTTTCAGAAGGCTTTGTCCTTTTTGACGATACCGGTACGGAAGTTGTCCAAGAGGGCGATAATACGCTGATTCGACTTTTTCCGAACAGGTTTATATATTCCCATGATCAAAATCGCGCGTCTGAGCCGTATTTGGAAGTTGAATTCGAAGAACCCTCTGAAGAACTGAGTAAATCGACTCCATCTGCTCCTGAAAACGTTAGATTTGATCAGCGGCGATTGCCCCGCGGTTCAGTCAAGTTTGCCTGGTCCCAAAAGAATTGTCTGAAAAGTCGAATCATCGGTTTTCATGTTTCCATTGACGGGGCTCCGATTTGTCAATCTTTCGTTCCTGCGGTCTCCTTTGGATCCTCTGAAACCCAATTTTTTGAGACCAGAATTGACGGATTGGACGCTTCGTCGAAACACACGATGAAAGTTTCGTCTGTCGACATTCTTGGCAGGGAGAGCCAATCGTGTTCTATTTCGTTCAAACCGTCTTCATATACGTTTTCAGATTGGGAAAACATTGTTGAGCGCCGTTCAGGGACGTCTGCATCCGCCGGACAAAAGAAGGCGCCTTTGGACAACGTGGTTAATCTGGGCGCAACAAAAGTTTTTATCGTTCAACAATTTGATAAAATACTGGAGAATGGGGAACTATTACCCTCTGAAGAAGGAAACTATTTCGCGTCCAATCCCATTTGGGACGCCGCTTCGCGAACAATCGATCTTGCGGCGGCTAAGAACGAATTCATTGGTTTTCAGATAGCCTTTGAAGGAGCTCCGCAAAAGATCCGTTTTGAATTGGATTGGGACGGTCGTCCTAACGAATTGACGGCGGCTTTTTACCGCTTTGCTCGAGTTGCGTCTTCCAAAGGGAACGTCGCCGACCCTGCGATTCTTTTAGAGTCTGACTCGCTTGAGACCCCGATTCGCAAGGGAAACGACGTTGTTCTTTGCGAACTTTTCGTCCCTGAAGACGCCAGACATGGTTTGACTAAAGGGAAGCTCCGAATTATCGATGAAAAAGGCAGGACGCTTTCTTTAAATCTACGACTGAAAATCTGGAATTTTGCGCTTCCAAACGAGCTAACCTTTCTTCCGGAAATGAATTGCTATTCTCTTCCAGAGAACGAGGTTGAGTACTATCGACTCGCGCAACTCCATAGAACTTACATTAACCGGGTGCCTTATTCACACCGAGGTTCAGTCGGCGACGGACTAGCTCCAAAATGGAACGCGTCTGAATTGTCTTTTGATTGGAAAGCGTGGGAAGAACGCTTCGGACAATATTTCGACGGCTCTGCGTTTGCCGATCTTCCACGTGGTCCCGTACCCATAGAGGCTTTCTATCTGCCGCTGTTTGAGAATTTCCCGGGCGATATCTTTAAGGGCTTTGCAGGCGACTTTACATGGCCTGATTCTAGCGCGTTTACTGATGAATATCAGAGGGCATTGCGTTCTGGTTGTCGCTCGTTTTCAGAAAAAATCGTGTCTGAAGGATGGAGCAAAACGCGTTTTCTGTTCTTTTTGAATAATAAAAACGATTACAAGAAAAATGGGTGGTATAACGCCAGTTCTCCGTGGCTCCTTGACGAGCCAGCCAGTTTTCGCGATTTTGCCGCTTTGGAGTTCTTTGGGAAAATCTTAAAAGAGAGCGTTTCGGACAAAGAGTCGTTCAAAGACGCTATCTTGTATCGAGCCGATATTTCCAGACCTCAATGGGAACGCGATTCATTACAATCCCTATTGGACGTCTACGTGGTAGGCGGCGGACCTTTTAAGGCATACAACAAAATGGTCCGGGATCGGAGCGAAGGAAGAAATAAGCGTTTGGTTTATACCTACGGGACGACTTCACTCCCGTCCGAAAGCGCGTACCAGCCGATTTTTTGGTCGCTTGACGCTTGGTCGTTAGGCGCTGACGGCATTGTTCCGTGGCAGACGATTGGCAATCAGGAGTCATGGCATAAGGAAGACGAGTTATCGCTTTTTTATCCGCCTACCGAAGAGAGCGCTGGCAAAGTTGCGCCTTCTATACGGCTCAAGGCTTATCGTTCAGGCGAACAACTCATAGAATACCTTTCTATACTGGTCAAGAAGACGGGACGTCCCAGAGACGAGGTGGCTCGCGCCCTCAGATATCGTCTTCGTTTGGATCAATCGACTTCCGTTAGCCGCAACGCCGAAGACGCTGGAACAAATTATTATGATTCGACGACGCCAGTTGACCTCGAACGAATTAGGAGAGATATTGGCGAATATTTAGATCGTTTGGCTCAATAGATTCAACAGGACTCTTGATGAAAAATATATTTTTCCTTTTGGTTTTGACTTCTTTACTTAGTTTTAGCGCCACTCTTCAAGGCGGAGAAAGCGGCTATTTTGAGAAAGTTTTCCCGGCTCCAGAGAACCCGTCGCCAGGAGAACTTCCGATGGCTGCCGAGTGGCGTATATGGATTCCCGAGGGAGTTGATCGAATACGAGGAGTCGTTGTCCACCAGCACGGTTGTGGCAATGGTTCGGGGGATGGAGGAAGAACGGCCGTTTACGATCTTCATTGGCAGGAGCTAGCGCGGAAGCACGGTTGTGCGCTAATAGCGTCCTCATTTCGTCTTGACGATCGTCCTTGTGAACAATGGTGCGATCCACGCAATGGATCGGCGCAAAGTTTTTTCAACGCTCTTGAATACTTTGCCGAGTACACCGGACACGAAGAATTGACGAGTGTTCCATGGGCTCTTTGGGGACATTCCGGGGGGGGACAGTGGGTAGGGAGTATGACGCAGCTCTATCCTCAGCGTGTTGTCGCCGCGTGGTTACGTAGTGGTTGTCCGGATACTGTCGTTAAAATATTTGACGAACTGCCGATGAACGACGACGTCCTGAACGTGCCAATGATGTTGAATATTGGCGCACATGAGTACGATTTTGGCATTGTGTGGGTTTCATGCTGGAATTATATCTGTCATATGCGTGCGAAGAATGCGAAGATTGGTTTTATGGTCGACCCTTCTACTCACCATGAAACAGGCTCTTCCAGATATCCCGCAATTCGATTCCTTGACGATATGCTAACGCTCAGACTGCCGTTGGAGGGGACAGAATTACTACCCGCTCCCCAAGGACTTGTTTTGCCGATCGATAGAATAACGGATCAGGAGATTTCGGCAGATAATATTGTTAACGATCCGGAAAAGCCGGACGGTAATTATGATTCGACTGAGAGGAGGAAATTCCTGAAGGACGGTTTGTGGTTTCCGAGTGAGGAATATGTCGTAGTCTGGCGTAAATATTCTATCGACAACACGTTTGAAGATCAGACGCCGCCTCCCGCGCCTTTTGAAGCGTTTGTCAATTCAAAAACAGGGATTATAACCTGGCGTTGTCGCGCTGATGTTGAAAGCGGTTTAAAAACATTTGCAATCTATCGCGACGGTGTAGAATTAGCGCAGTTACCAACGGCCAACGTCGTTAATTCTCGTCCGGTTTTTCAGGGAGTAATGTATAGCGACACGCCGGATTTCTCGCTTCCAGAAATGAAGTATCAAATTCCCGACTACGATGCTGAATCTGGGAGCAAGTATACGATTTCTGCTTTCAATACGGCGGGATTGGAATCGGAGAAGGTTATCGTTGTTGTTCATTGAGGAGCTTATTCAGTAATGAAACCGCTCGAACCTAAGGGAAGAATACGTCTGGCTTCACTTGACGACGCTAATGTTTTAAGAGCAATCTACGCTCCATATGTCGAGAAGACCGTCGTTTCATTTGAGACGGCGGCGCCCGGCGTCGAGGAGTTCAGAGAACGAGTTCGAGAGATTTCCAGAGATTTTCCATACCTCGTCTATGAACGGAATGGAAAAATCCTTGGCTATGCTTACGCGCATAAATGTTTTGCCAGAAAAGCGTATTCCTGGGACGCTGAGACGACCGTTTATCTCGACGTTAACGAACGTGGACAGGGAATTGGGAGCGCTCTCTATGGCGCGCTTATTGAAATTCTTACGGCTCTTGAATATAGAAATTTATATGCGGTCGTTGTTTCCGAGAATAAAGAAAGCTGTCGTTTTCATGTAAAGTGCGGATTCAAATTGTTTTGCGTTTTTCATAAGTCCGGATGGAAGGATGGACGTTGGCTCGACGTCTCATGGTATGAACGTCAGATAGGTTCCTTTGAAGGAACGCCTTCCGAGACCAGATCCATTTCTGAACTTTCACCGGATTTCATAGACGAAATATGCGTTCGACATTGTGAACGAACGCAATGAAGTTGTTATGCGACTACTAAAAAGGAAAACGATCTCCAGACATAACTGGAGATCGTTCTTCCAAAGACCGTTGCGTTGGAGATTGCTTTTTAAATATTGGGGAACGATACGTTTGATTTCCAGAGTTTCTCAATTTTTTTACGGAGCTTTTCATAGGAAACGTCAACAAGTCCCCTATATTGCGCCTCTGCGTAGACCAGATGGACAAGGTTGTCGTTTAAAGGCGTTTGGCTGAATCGAGTGGGGATTTCATCAGCCCCGCTTCCGTAGTAATTACGAGGCGAGGCGGCCATTGCGTAATACTCTTTCAGTGCGTGAGACGTGGTCAGAGAGGTGATGAGACGATTTACTCCTCCTCCATGATTTCTCGGCGTCGGCGTTTCATAATCCCACTGGATATTCCATTTGCGAACCATCCCGTTTTCCGCTCCTGTAAAGAGCGTCATGCCGGTGAAATCAAGGGCGATACTTGTTATTTCTCCATCAAGACTCGCGTTTTTCAGCGTTTCCTCATGCTTTGTCAAATCCCAGAGACGAAGAGTTTTATCTTTGCCCGTTGAAACGAGCCACTTTGAGTCTGAAAATAACTTGAGTTTGCTGACTTCGCCAAGATGTCCTGAAAGGAACGACTGGCGACCGTCAGGTAGATCAATCAGAATGATCTTGCCGTTGGCGCAACCCGCGATCAGTAGATTATTGTCGCAGGAAAGATCAAGCGAGAGGATGGGCGAGGGGAATCCTTTAATTTCCTTGAATGGCAATTGGCTACGGCCATTCCAAAATTGGACTGCGTCGTCTGTCGAGGTGACGAAGAATCTTCCGTCGCGACTGAAAACGAGCGAATAAACTTCGCCTGCGCCAACGTTAAGCCTCAGCAACGTTTTTGTTGTCGCAAAATCATAGAGCGTAACGGCTCCGTTTGCCGTTGCGAGCGCAAGCGTGCGCCCGTCAGGCGCAAAGACCAAATTGGTTGGACTTTTAGCGTGTTCTGGAAGAGTCCGAATTCTTTTGCCAGACGCAAGATCCCACAAGTAAACGCGCTGATCCCATCCTGCAGAAGCGAGAAAACGATCGTTAGGAGATAACGCGATCGTGCGAATCCAGTCGTAATGGGAGTCAAGGTCGAGGATTTGCCCCCACTGATTGGGGGATTTTCCCTCACGACGCGTCCACACTCGGATTGTCGAATCTTTTCCCGCCGAAGCAAGGAACGATCCGTTCCATGAAGTCGCGAGCGTTGACGTTACTCCCTCGTGTGCGGAAATCTGCAACGACGGCGTTAATTCTAGTATGCCTGAGCGAAGAGCTCTGCGTTCCAGAAGTCGTTCGAAAACAGATCTGGTTGTTTCCCAGCCTTCAATTCCCCGAATTTTATGGAATATATTAACGACCGATTCCACATCGCCGTTTTCATCTGCCGCTTTGGCCTGATTGACGAGTTCCTCAAACTTTGTTTGACGTTCAAGCAGTTCTTCCGACGAATTGATCTGGCAAAGTTGATGAGGCGCGTGAATCTTTTCGGGGAAATTGCAGATCAATTGAACGCTAAAGAACTGACAACAGTTTCCTTTACTCAGAGCGATTACGTATCGTTTTTGAGAATCGAACCAGACCCCTTCGACGGTGCTTCCAAGTCCGAGGAACGTGCGTACGCATCGTCTTTCTTGCACATTCCAGATTTTGATTTCTGAAACGTCGTTTCCAGTCGCGATCCATTTTCCGTCGTTGGATACGGCAAACGATGTTATTGTTCGATTCTCGTCGACTATTTTGCTTCTGATTTTATCTTTGCAGACCACGGCGACGCCGTTCGGTTCTGGGACAAAGTGAAGAATTTGAACAACAGGAGATTGCGAAGAAGGTTTGTTGGAACGTAACGCAAGTTTGACGCTACGAGCGACAAGCGCGTTCCAATCTACCTTTCTAAATCGAATTCGAACACTTTGGTCTTGGACGTTTTTAAACATTGCCGGCTTAATTGTCGCGTAGTTATCGTTACGAATCGTAAGATTCCAACGATAGTCTTCGCTGACGGCAACTTGAGTTGCCTTTGAAGAACTCGAGGCTGTTGACGCGTCGGACGGTTGAAACTTCATTTGTGTTTCGCCCGTGATTGCGCTTAGCGTCGCAAATTGACCATCGACAAGTTCAACCAGCAAAAGATTCTCGTCCTCCGAAATATACAAGACGGGAGGCGTGTTTTCGTCTGGTTTTCTAAGTACGTATTGAGTTAGACATTGTGAATCCAGAACACGAAGATTTTCCAACTGAGGCAACAAACGACGAACGTTGCTACGCTGAGGATCAAGTTCAATAACCCGTTCAAAGGCGCTGATAGCTGATTTCAGATTGCCTCGTTCAATTTGTGTGAGGCCCGAAACGTAGAAGGACGACGCGTCGAACGCTCTGTTCTGGACGAGTTCTTCAACCCTTTTAACTGCCTGAGTGTCCAATATCTTGCCGGATCGCCAAAGCGCCAGCGAACTGTTGAAGGCAATCAACGGATGATTGGGTTCAATTTCAGAAGCTTCGTTTAAGAGCTCAAGCGCTTCTGTCGTTTTGCCCAAATCCAGCAGGGAAATGGCTTTATTGGAAAAGCTTTCGGCTGTCAACGCAGCGTTTTGCGGTTGACGTCGAGGATACTTAACGCCGATTGTTTCTTCATAAACATCAACGAGTCGATCCGCCACGAATTGCATAGACTCGGGACGATCGGCCGGATTTTTTTGGAAGCACCAGCGAAGAAGCTATACCATCCCTGGCGGCATCGATGGACGAGGACCGCCAGGCTCCTGAGATTTAAGGAACACTTCAAACACTTCGGCGGCAGTCTGTCCGCCTAGCTTACAAGGGGAACGTCCATGGAACATCGAAAGGACAGAGATTGCCCACGACCAGATATCAGACTGCTTGGTCATGGGAACGGTTGCGATCTTATTTCTGGAAGACGCGCCTTCTTCGCGTCGCCTCTTGTAGATTTGGAACGCTTCATATTGCTCGGGCGAACAGTACGAGGGCGTCATGCCTTCACAGTAATTGGACGCCGGATCACCCGACTCGTTAAGTTCAGACGCAAACTTGGAAAGGCCAAAGTCTGTAACTTTGATCGTGGTTCCAGAGGTCATAACGTTGCCAGGCTTGACGTCGAGGTGTAGGAGACCCTGACTGTGCGCGTGCTCGAGTCCCCAGGCAAATTGGATCGCGATATCAATCAGACGCGCTTGAATCTCCAAGGGAGAACCGGTATAGATACGCTTGTTTGAGATCCAGTCACGCAGCGTGCCGTCCGGCGCGTACTCGGCGAATAGTCGGGGAATTCCATCGATACGGCGCACGAAATAACAGGAGACGATATTCGCGTGGAGACCGAGTTCGATCCAGGTCTGACATTCACGTTCGAAGTTTTCCTTGCCGCTTTCTGTTGTGACAACCCCTGGTTTAGGGCTTTTGACGATGAGGTCCACGTTCCAGTCTCGACGTCGGACTCTTTGAACGACGCCAACGCCGCCCTCTGCGTACAGCTGGTTAGGAGAAAGCGGTAAAACCTGACACATGCCGTTAAGAAGCACCTCGCCTGCCTGCCACACGCCTTTGGGAGGATCGGGAAACTTGTCCTTGAATTTGTCTTTGAGAGAGTCGTTAAACTCATCGCCGAAAGCGAGCCCTTGCGTCTCTCTGAGTCTTGACGTTGTTTCCTCAATTCTATCGTTTGAAGTTCCACTAACATATGGAAAGAAGGAAACGCTGGAAACAGCGGCTTTTTGAGTCGTCGCGTTGAGAAGACTGGACTCGGTAGCGGGCGAGTCTGGCGCAAACGATCCGTCGTCCTGCGTCAATCTAACAGGAGGAGATTTAGGATTAAAATCGACTCGAATAAGGCTGTCTTCGTCGTTCTGTTCGGTCAAGACAAAAACTTTTCCACAGTTGACACATCTGGCTTTTTTGCCTAACAGTTCGATCTTGAAGTTAACGTAGGGTTCTCTGCAGTGAGGACACATTGCGTTAAAAGTTCGAGATTTCATTGTTTATGACTCAACTTTCGAGAGTTTTGCGACGAGGTTCAAATTGACCGAAAAACGACGAAGAACGTGTCTGTTTATTGACGTAGTTTACTCCTGATTTCGGTAGTTTGAGTAAGCGTTGTTTAGTTCTTCCTCGGTGAGCGTGCCGTCATGGAACAGGACGCGGAAATTGAAGCTCATCGATTCGTTGCGATTTAGAGATCGTGAACCGTTTGCCTTGGGATTATTGGGCTCAAAATCCTTTTGACCGAAGGGATTGCTGGAGAAAAGTCCATAATCTCGAACATGTCGCCAAGGTACGATTCCAAGAGAATTGGGACCGTTGAGGACGGCAATTCCCATTTGAGTAAGCGGAAAATTGCCAGCTTTTTCCCCCTTTTTGTACTCGACTTCCAGTTCGTCGCCTTCAAGGAATTTTTCAACGGGACCGGTGTAGTTGACCCAATTTGCCTGCTTGCCCCACGTGTCGCCATCTTTATTACCGAGATCGTCGAGAATGGCGCCGCCCCAGTTGGGAGAAATCTTTTTGGAGGTCAGCGCGGTGGGAGAGGGGACGCGAATGCCAAAGGAGCCTTCTTTCGTATCCCCGAAAACAACGTTGTCTTCCAGCGCGTAAATTTCAATGGAGAAATCGATGAAACGAACATTGGGGAGATCGGGCGACACGCCAAAAACAATGGTGCGAACATCCCGACAAATATCTCGTTGAAGTTTATCATGCCGCCAGACGTTTTCCGTAACAATCTTTACAGTATTGTTTTCTTCGGTAGCAGAAACGAGTTTTATTTGACGAATCGTCGAAGGCGTTCCCCCCCAGAAATCGCCATTGTTAACGGCGCCATGATTGAACCAGAAAGAACGATGATGGGGGTGATCTTTGACGCCGTTTCGTTCGGAGATAACGGCGTTTTTATAGATCGTCATCATGGTTTTGTCGGACTCGCCCTCAACGTTGACGTCGTCGATCATAGGCCATGCGCGGGTTACCAGAGAACGATTGGGCCCGCAGATTGGCCAGACAATAGGAGTTCCTTTATAGTCGGCTCGATATTCTGCGAAGAATTCTGAACCGATGAAAACACGAAGATCGCCGTCGTTAAGTTTGACAAGCTTTGCAGTTGGAACGATTGAGTCGTCGTTGTCCTGAGCATAGGAAGTTTGGAGCGACGCGAACAGCGTTATTGAAACGATGGCGAGAGTTGCCAAACGGAATGAACGTGAACTACGGATTTTCAAGGGAAGCTCCTTTCTCAAGAAATCCCCGGCGTGGTAGAGGCTCTTACGCGCTGGGAAATTCATGACGAAACGAATGTTAACGTCCGAATGAAAAACGAGGAGGTATGAACGCAGTGGAAGGATTGCCCGCCAAACGATGTTTGACATGGAATGCAAATACTACGCGCGCCGCGTTTAGAACACGGCGCGCAGATAGTGAGGAACGTCTTTTCAGGAATTAGAGACAGGCTTGGGGAAATCCGGCGCGTTGCCCAAAACTGAAAGCGTTTGCAAAAGCGTGTTCAAATGAACGATTCTGGGACCATATTTGTCAAAAAACTCACTCAGGAGATACTCGCTTTCCTGAAGGTTTTCAAAGCTGTCGTCTATCTCGCTGGCCAACCCTGCCAGAAATTCCGTTTGAATTTTGCCGAGTCGATCTGCGGCAATTTTACAGGAATGAGCCAGAATGGGGTTGGCTTTTTTCCATTGAGCAAGTTCCAGATTGCGCTGACGTTGTGCGAAACTGAGCTGATTGACTACTTCCTGCAACAACTCGTTCTGCTTTGCCTGAACCAGAATCAGATGACGAAGCAAATCGGCGACTTCGGTCTGATGTTCAACATTCTGTGTAATCGTTGAGGCGTTGGAGTTGGTTTCAACGGCTCCAATAGGGCTCACGAGCTCATATTTAGAATTGCTAGCCATTGTTTTATCGCTTTATCCTTAGACCTGATTTTGTGTCTATGCGAAATGCCTCCGCCCAAACGCTTCACAGCCATCGCAAAAACATACGACACATTGAAGCCAGAACTCTTTCCAGCCTCAATTGTATTATACCCAGTTTTCCAACCCAGTTGTTAAAAAACTTTCCCTTTTTATGCTTTTTTACGGCATTAGTATCCCTGATGTCAAAAAATGCGCCATTTTATAAGATTGCGACTATCAACGCCAGCTTTTTACGACGGATCCTCGGAAGAATCAGAGCCGAAAACATCGGAGAATCTAAAGATCAGATAGAAATTTTGGACAAAACGGAAAATACTGGTTGCCCGCACGCAGGAAAAGGAGTAAAATGGGAGCTGGAGTTTCTCCGAACTTTTTTGCCCGGATGGTCAACAATAGCGTGAGTCGTCGCCACCAGTCGGCTAGTGCAGGTGCACGCCCGTGCGACCACTCGTCTCGCAGCGGCAGTTTCCTGGTCGCAATTACATTTTCGGAGAGACTCTTTCTTTTTTTGTTTCTTTACGTCTTTCCGACGTGCGGACACGCGATTTCTTACGAAGAGTGGGCGTCGTCGCGAGACGCAGGGGAGCGCTGCTAAAAGACTACTTTTGCTTAAGGAGACTGAGAACGCTTAGCGTCGCGACCCCAAGCATACTGACGATGAAAATAATGTCAAACAGAGCGTTGGCTTTTTTGAACGGAATTCCGGCGACGAGATCAAGGGTGAAAACGAGGAACAGAATTGCGGAAATTGCCGCCGAGAAAATGCACAAAAACTTCGACATCGTAATTCCCAGGGATTCTTGTCAAATCAATAAAAAGCCGCCGCTCCTATCGGGAACAACTGAACCACCGAGGGCGGACAGACTTTAAAAACGCACAAAACAATGAACGCTGAAAAGCCCGCAGTCCCAGTATAACCTATCCTCTGTCGTTTTCCAACTATTCTTTCGAAAAATTTGTTTTTTTATTGGTTTTTTACGACGTTTATCATTCAGACGCTTTCGAAGCGTTGTCTTCTTTCACGGCAGGGAGTCTGATTGTAAACGCGGTTCCTTTGCCGACAGAGCTTTCGACACGAATCTTTCCCGCATGGTCTTCAACGATACGTTTACACATGGAAAGCCCAAGCCCTGAACCGCCTTTTCCGGTTGAATCAGGACCTTTTTTCGTGGAGTAAAACATGTCAAAAATATGAACGAGTTTATCTTTAGGAATACCGGTTCCATGGTCTCGAACGACGATTTCGACGTAATCAGGCGCTTCTTTGCATCGTTGCAGTTTGATAACGACTGTTCCTCCATTGGGAGAGGCCTGCCGCGCGTTTACAAGGAGATTGATCAAAACCTGTTGAATCTGGTTGCCGTTGGCAAGTACGCTTGGGATATCTTCAAATCTTCGCTCGATTGAAACGCGATATTTTGTCATTTCACGATCAAGGAGCAAGAGAACAGCTTCGACAAGTTCTTTGAGATCAGTAGGTTCCTTCCCCGGTTTTCTGTTTCTGGCAAGTCCTAAAACGACTCTAACGATCTTGGCCGCTCGATTGGACGCTTCGAGAATTTTGTTAAACATTTCATCTCGCGTGTCGACGTCCTGATGACGCAAGCCCATACGCGCGTAATTGATTGTCAACGTGAGAATGTTGTTGAATTCATGAGCTGTGGTGCCAGCGAGTTCCCCAACGGACGATAGAGATTGAACGTCAGCCAGCGCTCTTTCAAGTTGACGAACCTTTTCCTTGAGTTCAGCGATTTCAGCGTCTCGATGATCTGTTGTCATTGCGTCACCATTGGAATACGATAGGAGCTTCGCCTGAACAATACTGGGTTAAGCGTTGCGTCAAAGCTCCGCGTTTAAAGCAAGCTCTCTTTACGTTATTAATCGGCGTTCCCTTCCAGAATTCTATTTCTTTTTTGAAAGAGACAGTTTTTATCTTTTAAGAAGACCTGTTAACTGTTAAACTTCAGTAATCTGGAGCGTATGTTGTTTCGGAAACTGGGTTGCTTTTACGCCGAATGCGGGACTCTGATGAACGTTTTCATTGCAATCGACATAATCCCCTCTGCGGACGCCGCTATAAATAACTCTTTAGGTTTTGTGGGGGCGTGTGTTGTTGTCGCGCTGATCCTGTTTTGGTATTACTTTTTGCCCTTCTTTTGGCGTTCACGCGCGTCGACCTTTCTCAAGCAGAAAAGGTTTGAAGCGGCAATCCGTGCTTTTGACAAGGCTCTCAAAATATCTCCTCACGACGCGAAATTGTGGTTTGGCAAAGGCGTGACGCTTCATCGCGTCGGTCGTTTGAACGAGTCGGTTGAGGCGTTGCGAAGAGCCGAAGAACTTGAACCCAGCCAGACTGGAGTGGCGTTTGAACTAGCTCAGGTTTTGAGGAGTCAAAGACACTACAGGTTGTCGCTGGAAGAGATCGACAGGGCAATCATACTGAGTTCTTCACCCTTTAACGCTATGTTGACCCGATGCGCCATAAAAATTGAAGGGCAAATGTTTGAGGAAGCGGAACGAGACTGTGACAGTCTTATTGCTCTTGAAATTGAATCGATCGACGCCGAGACTTACAATCTGCGAGGCGTTGCCAGACTGGCTCTTGGTAAAATTGACGACGCGCGGGCAGATTTCGAGACGTCTTACTTACTGGACCCTCAGGTGATTGAAACTCGTGTTTACTGCGCCGCCGTCTGGTATCGACGAAATTTGTTCAGTCAAACGGTTTTGTTGTGCGATTCTGTTCTTCGTATTGACGAGAAGAACGCGTTGGCGTTTTATTACAGGGGACTTGCGGAGCGCTCGCTTGGGAGAGATGAAGAGGCCGAACGAGATTTAAAAAAATCGCGGGAGTTGAAACAGGGGAGCCCGATAGATACAATGATTCAAGTACGACGGCAGGACCTTTTTTAATAAGGTTTACGTCGGTAATAGTTGGAAATTGTAATGGAGATTCTATTGGACCAGGAGATAAATTCACGGTTCATTGTGATTGACAATCTCGATGACGAACGACTTCGTCCATATCGAAACTTGAAGGAGCGAACGCTACGTGGCGAATCGCTCTTCATTTCCGAAGGAGCGTTGGTTGTCGAGAGACTGCTCAGATCGCCTTACGAAGTGGATTCTGTTTTGATCACTCGCAAAAGCGGTGTGGAGCGTTGTCTGGAACTCGTGCCAGAAGAAACGCCTATCTACTGGATCAACGAGCGTGAAGCAATGAGTCGTCTCGTTGGATTCGAGTTTACCAGAGGGATACTTGCAGTTGGCCGCCGTAGGCGTCTTCCTGATATGTTGGAGGGACTGGAAGGCTTCTTTTGCGGCGAATCCCGAAGAAGCCGTGATTCGTCGCGAGGGGGCTCTGCTCCTTCACGCAGAGCGTGGATTGTTTTACCAGACGCAACCAAGCCGGACAATCTTGGACTGATTTTCAGATGTGGCGCCGCTCTCGACGCGGAAGCGATCATACTGGGCGAGCAGTGTTGCGATCCTTTTTCCAGACGTGCTTTGCGTGTCTCCATGGGCGGCGTTTTGCAGATTCCGATTTATCAAGCTAAGAATTTGAAAGAGGAAATCCAGGATGCTCGCAGACGCTGGAACTTGCCGTTTTATGCAACAGTTCTGGATGACGCCGCCGCGTCGTCCCTTGAATTTGGGGCGGACGTTCTGGCGAAGAACAAATATGCCGCGTTTGTTTTTGGCAACGAATATTCAGGACTAACGCCCGAGTTCGTATCGTTGTGCGATCGCAGTATTAAAATTCCGATGAGGAGCGACGTTGATTCGTTGAATCTTGGCGTTTCCGTCGGAATATTCTTATATGAGTTTAATCGTTGGAACGTTTTTTAATCAGACGATTGTTTTGGGGGCGACGTTGCGTACAGACGTTGCGCTGAAAGAGGAAAGATCATGCCAAACAGAACTTTTATTTTATGTTCAATCTTCTCCGTTGTAACTCTTGTTGGTTCAGGATGTTCAGAGCCCGTTCCTCCTCCTGAAGTTTCCCAGGAGATTGTTGCGCAGCATCAGGAAGAGGAGGCTAAAAAGGCCGAAGCTGCCGCAGCGCGGGAGGCCGCGGGCGACGAATATGAGATGAAACGCGCGGGGGTTGGCGCGACGGGAAAGGGACAGTACGGCGTTACGTCGGAACAGCCTATGTCAATCATAACGACGCCTGTTTCTACTTACTTCTATGCACAGGAAAAAACAGTCTTCGATATGCAGATTCCTCAGGCGCTCAACTTCTTCCAGGCCTCGGAGGGACGTTATCCGAATTCTGAACAGGAATTCATGCAGAAGATCATTCAAGCGAACCAAATCGTTCTTCCCAAGCTTCCTGAGGGGGATTCTTACGTATACGACGTTCCCAGCCACACGCTGATGGTTCGCACCCTGAAGGCTCAGGAGTGACTCTTCCAAAGATAGATTCGCAAGTTATATCGGAGTTGTTAAGCGTTGAATTTAGGGCTTGAGTAATGAGTCGACGTAATCTGTTTTTGTCGTTCGTGATTTTCCTGATCAGTTTACTGACGTTTGTTTCGAAACAGGTCGTTGTGTTTGCAACCGATTCGGACGTTGAGACAAAGGCCGCGCAGACGGAGGCAAAGCTTGGCGACGGTCCCGTAATGGGGCTGAATCTTGCAGGAATTTGCGACTGGAATACGGAACTGCCCTTTGTTGACGTCTTTTTAGAAACTCGCGCTTGGATTAGCCAAAAGGAAGGCGCTCCCTGGGGCCATGGCCCAGAGCTTGAGATAGACGAAAGAGGCTGGGTTAAAAAGCTGGAGAAGGACTGTTTTGCCGAGGTCCCTCTTTGCACGATCGACAACGGTCATTATCCGGCTGGCGTCTATACGGTCGTTTACGAAGGAGAGGGGCGCCTTGAGTTTGGGAACGCTAAAGTCGTTGAAGAAAAACCGGGACGCGTTCTGATTGACGTGGATGCGAAAAACGGCTCCTTTTGGGTGCGTATTAAAGAGACTAATCCCGAAAACTACGTCCGAAATATCCATGTATACATGCCTGGGTTTGGGACTGAGGCGGAACGAGCCTCTTGCGGAATTTGGAATCCCGAATTCCTGAAGCGCTGGGGCTCAATGAAGATCTTCAGGACGATGGATTGGCAGGCGACAAACGGTTCGAAATTGAAGAACTGGAGCGACCGACCAAAACCGGACGACGCGGTCTATTCCCGCGCGGGCCTGCCTTATGAGGTCGTCTGTGACTTCATCGAACGTACTGACGCCGATCTGTGGATCTGTGTTCCTGATCAGGCGGACGACGAATACGTTCGAGAGCTTGCGCAGTTGCTCAAGGATAGATTGAGCGTTAACAAGCGAGTTTATGTCGAATATTCGAACGAGGTCTGGAACGGTTCTTTTGAACAGAATCACCGGGCGGCGGAGAAGGGACGCGCTCTCATGGAAGCGAGTTCGGACTGGGAAGCTGCATGGTGGTATACCGCGCGTCGTTCAGTTGAGATTTTTAAAATATTCGAGGACGTTTTTGGCGGCGACGAACGTTTGATAAGGTTGCTTCCTTCACAGGCTGCCGTTCCCTTTGTGAGCGAACAGATTCTTACGTTTGAGGAAGCGTGGCGACACGCCGACGCGCTTGCAATCGCGCCCTACGTCGGTTTGAGCGTGCCTGGTGAGGATAAGGATAAAATCGTCGAACTGGGAGTTGACGGCGTTCTTGATATGGTTGAGGAGAAGATTCTTCCAGAGACGATCGACATGATGAAAAAACAGAAGGAAGTCGCCGACCGTTACGGACTCGGTCTTGTTTCTTATGAGGCTGGTCAGCACCTTGTCGGGCTTTGGGGGGCCAACGATTCTGAAGAGTTGAATACGATTCTCATTAGTGCGAACCGTTCTGAGAGAATGGGGACAATCTATGAGAAGTATTATAGAGCGTGGGAGGATATCGGAGGCAAGGCAATCTGTCATTTCTCGTCCGTTGGCAAATGGACAAAATGGGGCTCCTGGGGACTGATCGAATATGCCGACGAAGGGCCAGAAGATTCTCCCAAATATAGAGTCACTCTTGAATTCGCCAAACGTTTCAACGAGCGTTAATTTTCTGTTTGCAGGACCAAGAACAAAAAACCGGCGCGATTTCTTTGGTGAATTCACGCCGGTTTTTTGTTCCTTGTTAGTTTCTCGAAGGTATTTTATCTTTTCAGCTTTTCCTGCTCAAGCTCGGCAAGGATTGCGCCCGAAATCGTTTCGACTGTTGCGTCAAGCTGAGCGTCTTCGACGAAGAGTTCCGTCGTGACGTCAATAATTGAAGAAGTCGTCGAGACGCCCGTGATCTTTTGTGGCGCGAGGGACGTCCAGACGCCTGTTCCTACTCCATTGGAGTCAACCAGCTCGATGGAAATTGTATAGGTTCCGTCGGAGGCGTATGAATGGGCAAAGTTAGCCTTTGTCGAAAGCGAATCGATCACAGATAGAGGGGAACCGTCGCCCCAATCAACGCGCCAGTTAGAGATAGCGCCACTGGCAGATTCGAGAGCGATTCGGACAAAACCGGGTAGGGACGGGAGCGTCGAAACGTCTGCGAAAGCCGTTGGCGCCGAACTTTGATAAACGACGTCAATCTCTGTCGTTGTAGTTGTCCCGTTTTTGGTTCTCTTGTAATTGATTGTGTTTCCGGAGACGCTGGATGAATTGATCCAATCTTCGCCGCCGTAGGTGATGAGGTCAATAACCCCGTCGCCTGTAAGGTCCCAACGGCTTACGCCGGCTGTCGCGTAGGAATCAATATTAACGGAGCAATCGTCCTGAAAAACGACGTAGTCGGCCACGTCAAGCGCAACCTCCGCGAATGTTGAACCCCTGTAGTTAGATTCCATCGCAAGAAGTTGGGGATAGACGAAGATCTTTGTTGGAAGTCCAGCTTCTGAAAGCTTGTCCTGATCAATCGAGACCGTTACTGTTTGCGGAACGTTGTAGTTAGACGTTGTGAAAAGGAGCACGTCCGTAGACAGCATGACCGCGTCTGACGACTTCCCAAAGTAGAGGATGACGTTAGATTCAGGCGCTTTGGAGAGGTTGATGTTGAACGACCCGTTAGCGTTCATTGAGACGTTGAAGGTCGAATTATCCAACGTTTCGACGCTTGTTGACGAAGAAGCGACTTTAGAAATTTCTGCCGAACCCCTTACTACGAACTCTTTTGCCGTTCCTGAAATTACGGAGTCGGCGCTGTTGAGCTCGGACGTCGTCCAGGAAAACTCGAAATACTTGGAACCGATACTTTTAGGCGAAATCGCGACGTTAAGCGTTATCGAGTCGCCTGCGGCAAGGACAAAGTTCGAAGACGCGTTGATTAGCTCGCCAGAGGAATCATAGAGCGCGTAGGACAATACGGTAGGCTCTACGTCTCCCAATTCCTTAAAGTTGGAGAACTTGAGATTAACGGAGCTCGTGTTTGTTATCGTCAGCGTTCTGCTACGAGTTAAACCATTAACAGGGATCCCGTTAAAAAGGAGCGCGTCGTTAACTGCTTCGCCCGTAACGGCGTCAAGAACAGCGAGCGTTTCAATTTCTGGCAGACGGGTAACTTCGGACGCGGCAAGGTTAGATTCGACTGTCGTTGACGAGTCAAACGACGGAACGGAGCCCGCCTCTTCCGGGGAATAATAAGCCGCGACTCCTGCGTTGGACGCGACGTTGTAAGCGATCGTCGAACTACGGAAAACGGTTGAGCCATAGGAATACAACGCGCCGCCGTAGTTAGAAGCGACGTTGCCCCAGAAGGTTGACCCGACGAAAGTCGACGAACTGCCATAGACGTCGGCTATTGCGCCTCCGTCGGACGCCTCGTTGGAGGAGAAGGTGGAGTACTGCGACGTGAGCGTTCCGCTGTTATAGACTGCTCCGCCGAAGAGGGCTGACATGTTGTCGGAAACAACGGCTATGTCAAGCGTTGCTGTTCCGTTGTTCGCCACCGCGCCTCCTGAACCGGACTCAGAGACGTTGCCTAGCAGAGACGAATCGCTGACGTTGAGCGTCGCGTTAACATAGTTCAGCACGCCGCCGCCCATGGCGTTGGCGCCAGATGCGATATTGTCGGAAACTCGCGTGGTGGAAATTAGAACTGAACCCGAATTGGAAAGGCCGCCTCCGCTGGCGCTGGCGACGTTGCTGGAGATCGTCGAATCGACAATCGTCAAAAGGCCGCTATTAAAGATTCCGCCTCCTTCGTTGGCGGTGGAATCGGTTACGACTGTGCGAAGGAGCCAGGAACGCTGGGAACCGTTCAGATAAAACGATCCGCCATAAACTCCAGCGGCGTTGGTCTTGAAAGCGGCGTCGCGGATCTCGACATAGCCCGATGAGCTTACCGCGCCTCCGTTAGCGCCCGAACTGTTCTCCTCCATCTTGCCAGTCGTCAGGTAAAACGAACCGGAATTAAAGAGGGCTCCGCCGTCGTCGGAAGCAAGGTTGCCGTAAAACAGGGCGTCCTCGGCGAGCATGAGCGCGTTCGTTTGGATATAGACCGCTCCGCCTTTCTCTACTGAAGCGTTATTGGCGAATTTCGCGCCGGTCGTTTTCAGCGACTGACCGTCCTGAAAGACGGCTCCCCCGTTAAGCGCCGAGTTGTTCGTAAAACTGACGTCTGTAAACGTGGATTCCGCGTCGCCCGTAATAAACAGAGCGCCCCCCCTTTGCGTTGATGAATTGGAAAGGAAGGAAACGTTTTTAAGCGTTGTCGCCGAACTAGACGACAGCGCGCCGCCATTCCCATTTGTTGCGGCGTTTTCTTCAAAAAAGCAGTTTGTAAGGAACGTCGTTCCGTTTTTGACGTATATGGCGCCGCCTTCAGCTGCGGAGTTGCCCCTGAAAACGACGTTTGTCGCGTTGAGAGAACCTGATTCGACATAGACGGCGCCGCCCATACTGACGGAGCCCGTACTCGTGTTTTCTGAGAAGACCACGTCGTTGAGCGTGAGCGTTCCCGAGGTCATGTAAACCCCGACTCCCAGCGCTGACGTCGACGTATTGCCCTTGACGGAACAGTTGTTCAGCGTGAGATTGCAATTAGCCGCGACCTGAATTGCGGCGCCCTTGGCTGGCGACGACGAGGCAGGCGAGACGGAGCCCCCCGTCACGACGACGTTGTTGAGCGTGACGCTGACCGAGGACGAGGACGTTCCGCCGTAAACGTACAGAGCCAGCGTCCGCTGAGCCTTAATCTTGATTCCACCGACGTCGCTTGCGTCAATCGTAACGCTTTTTGACGCCTTGAGAGACTGTCGCGTAGCGGAAAGCGTAATCGTCCCGCCGACGGAAAAGCGGATTGTTGAGGAGACTTCGCCGGCGGCTAAGGATTGACCGGCGTAGTCGAGGGCCTCACGGAGCGTGATTTTGCCGTCTGTCGTACTGACCGTGTCAGAAATGGAAGTTACCCATATCGCATTCTCCTCAGAGGAACCGAAGGAATTCGCTGCGACAAGCGCCTTGTAATCCGCCGACGATGGCGACAAGGAGAGCAGATCTCGTGATTCGAGCTTTTCAAATCGGGATAGGCGCGGATGAGACGCGCTGTCGGAATGAGAGACGTTATTGCGCGAGGATTTCCTGGAAAAGAAACGACTATGAAAACGCATTTGTATCTCCTGATTGGGTATGAAAAGGGAGACTGATCAACACGAGGCTCCGCAAGCCGACGCTGGTTCCGACGTCATGAGGAATGCGAATCGGGCGGTCGTTTGCGTGAGATCAAGACTCCATTTTCTGTGCGCTCGTCGTGACGTCTAAACGTCTCGTTCTTACGGCTGGCGCTGTCGTAGCACATTGTACTCGGGATTCGGCGTTTGTAAATTTCCTGAGTTTCAATCTACAGCCTCCCCCTCTTTCGACGCTCAAAAGAAAAGAAAGTTGCGACGATATGGATTTTTGTGAGTATTTTGTAAGTTTTAGCGGGATTATCCGGCGGCTTCAAGAGTTTTTTCTATCCTTTGAATCGATCCAAATCGTCACAGGTCCGTCGTTGACAAGCGATACGGCCATATTAGCCTGAAAAACCCCTTCTTCCGTCGACACGCCGCGACTGTTGAGTTCGTTGACAAAAAAACGATAGAGTTCATTGGCTCGTTCAGGAGGCGCCGCCGCGACGAAGCTGGGGCGGTTCCCTTTGACGCAGTCGGCATAGAGCGTGAACTGGCTTACGACAAGAACTCGTCCCCCTACCTTGGAGAGATCGAGATTCATTTTACCGTCGCCGTCGTCGAATACGCGTAGTTGGGCGATTTTTTTGGCAAGATATTGCGCGTCTTCTCGCTCGTCCTCTTGTCCAACCCCCAGAAGGACGAGAAAGCCTTTTCCAATCTGTCCTGCGACGCGGTTATTCTCGTCCTGAAGCGCGACGGCGGCGCTCTGTACGCGTTGTATGCATGCTCTCATTGTTACAATTCAGACGCGGTTGTTTGTGATTAAGGCCTCAAGAAACAAAAAACGCCCGGAACGCGGAAAGAACGCAGTCGGGTTTCTTTGAAATACCGGCGAAAATTCGTCTGGAAACGACAGGAGGTTGATCGTATCGTTGCTACGACGAACGATCAACCTCCAGATATTCTGTCTTTTTTCGTTTTCGTTGGAAGCGACGACTTTACTCCCGTTCGGGCGGAAAGTCGTTTGGAAGTTCAATCCTTTTAGATTCCAAAGCAACGAAAGCGATCAGACGAGCTCTTTTCTGGAACCAACAAGGGAACGAAGACGCTCAGCGAGGAGCGCGGAATCGAACGGCTTGCGGAACGTTTCGTTGATGCACGAACGATCAAAACTGGCGCTACTTCCGTCGTCGGGCAGAAGGGCGATGAGGATGATTTGGCTGAATTCAGAATTTCGGCGCAGGTTCTGGCAGATCTGAACGGCTTCAGCGCGACCGATCGAGAAGTCGACGATGATGCAGTCAGGATGGAAGCTCTCCGCCTGAATACCGGCGTCGAATCCGCTCGAAGCGCAAGCGACACTGAAGGATTTTTCAGGAGGCAGTTCACGCTTGACGTTATCGATAAGGACCTGATCTTGAGCGACGATCAGAACCTTGGCTTTGGTTTCGTCTTCAAGTTCGCCCAAAGGCATTTTGTGATCTTTGAGGAACTTGATCAAACAATCGCGGGGGATGCGGCGATCCTGGGAACCAGGGATGCGGTATCCCTTAAGGCGACCGGTGTCAAACCATTTGCTGACGGTGCGCGGCGCGACCTTGCAGATCTTGGCGACTTGACCAGTTGTAAAAACCTTCATTTCGGGCTCTCCGATAAAATAATACGCATTTTGTTCCAACGAAGTTTCGCACCTGACACAAGGTCGAAACCAGCCTTCGTCGAACGTGCGTCCGTTCTCCTTAACGAACCGGCGTTCAACGGCGTTGTTTTGAGGCTAACGAAAAAATCTGGTTGACCAGACGTTTGGCGTCGATTCGGCGAGTTGACGCTTGCCGAATTGAGACTACCGCGCAGTCGTTGGCGAGCGTGCGATCGTTTTCCAACGATTAGCGAGCTTTGAAAAAGCTTGGCGTCGCACGCTTGTTTGACGTACTGTTTTTCGGCAATTCTTTTTGGCTCTCATTAGCAAAATTTGGAAATATCGCGAAAGAAAAATTTTTCGCTACAATCCGTCTTTTGCCTCGCTTTCGTAAAAGCAGAAAGCGCCAAAGTCTCGGAAAAATCGCAAACGGTCGCGAAATCATAAGCGTAACGTCGACCGCTGCAAATCTCCTTAAAGACGTCTGATCGATGGAATAGGAGTCCGGCGTGGCAGGGAGCGTAGACAACTACGCCCTATAACGGGGTTCCCGATTCCATTGCCAGAACCTGTATCGACAATGCCGGTAGTATTACTTTAGTCCGGTAATTGGATATTTGCGTATTTGGGGAGTTGGAACGTTACGAACAGAACGAATATGACGGTGAATATGAACTGGTAAGATAAATGAAATGAGAATAAACCGACGACGTTGGATAGAAAAAAAAACTTTTTCGTATAAAATGCTTCCGAACGGTGTAACCGTATTCCTTCGACCGCGTAATATAACGGGAAGCCATACCGGATAGTGAGCGACAACGACGGATAGTGAGCGACAACGAGCGTCGTTATTCGAAATCTTACGGGTTTGTTTTTTAGGGATTGGTGCAATGAGCGACTCTTCCTCTTTAGTTGAGCAGGCCGTTTATTCCGTGAAGCTGGATTCTCGGCAAAACGTCGTTAATCTTGAACAGTGTTCTCCGGGCGCAGTCGAGGAAGATCTGAGGTTTGCCAGCGATCTTGCCTCCAGAGTCTCGCTTTTGGATGGACGCTTTTACACCAGCAACATGTTTTCGTTCTTTTTGCCCAATGGCACGTCGTTGATAGGGCGTCTGACCCCTCGTAGCGACCGTTCGATCCGAGACGGCGAATTTTATTTCCAGTGTCTCTTTGCCGATTTTGAACTCTTCTGTAGCGCGGGCGCCGATCCTCTGACATTCATGCATTTTGCGCTCAACACAACGCAATTTGGCTTGTACCGTGCCGGATCGTCCTTACCCTCGTTCAGACTCAATCAGAATGCGTCTTTGGTCAACATTGCCTCAGTTCAAAGCGTAGATAAAAAGGTCGGGCACAGAGCGCTGGCTTTTCTGATTCAGTCGATTTTGGAAAATTCGCACACTTTTTTCGTCTCAAAGCTGCCAACTCCCACCCTGACGTCGGCAGTCTTCAGTTTATTTCCGGTGAATGAGCGTCGAAGATTAAGCTTTTCTACGGGATTGTTTTTCCGTGGTAATTTGCCGCGGTTTTGCTGTGCGAAATCTTCCGGTTCACGAACGCTTGTTCTACCGACGCTTGAAGAGTCGGTAGAGTTCCTCGACCAGAAAGAGCTCCGAATATACGAGGCTTTGTATGGACTTGACAATCCATGGAGCGTTTTGATTAACGAGGTTTTGGCTTCAAAAACGATAGATTACTTCCTCATGTGGATTACTAACCACTATGACGAGTATGTTCGCGACCGTGAATTTGACGCAGACTATTATGGGATGGGTTGCGTGGAATTGGGCTCTGAACTTCTCGGCTTTTTTTTCGGTTGCCCTGATGTAAACGACGGGGAATCGTCTCCACAGAATGAGAAGGGAGACGGTTATGAAGACGGCGGAGGTTGGTCTGCCTCTGAAGACGGCGAACAGGAGACCTCTTTTGATATACTGGAGAATTGGAAAAAAGAGGAAGACGATCGCAATGGCGATGAATGGAAGTCCAACGCCAACAAGCGCGACGCTTGGGATGCGATCGCCGAGTCTGCGACCAGCGTTTCGAAAGAGGAATCTGATTCAATAAACTCGATCCGATTCTTTCAGATAGAACCTGAGCCTGACGAATCGGGGAGCGGCGAATCGTCAACGTTTCAAATGGACGACGCCGGCGATTTTTCAGAAGAACTGGAGGGGGAGACGGATAATCCGTTTGAAGCGGAAACGTTTGAGGAACAGCTTAAAAGACGCCTGATAGAACAGGCGCGCGCTAGCTCCCTTGACGGTAATCCGGACGAGTCGAGAAACGTCAAAACTCAAGACGTTGAAGACGAAATTCGACGATTCTGTTCGACGGTTGACGATTCTGGAAAAGACGGCGAAGAAGCGATTACAGACGGCGAGCGAATCGCCTTGTCGCCTTTTTCTGTTTTGAGCGCCGAATATCCGGAAAACGACGCGTCTTTACGACGATTGGACGCTCTCGTTCGCGACGTTTGCAAGAGAACGTTGAACTCGCAAACTAATCTTGAGCGTTTTTGGAAGGGTTTCACGGCGGAGTTTGCGCCGGATTTCGTCGATCGTGTTCGTGAAGAATATTTGAAGCGTCTGAAGCTTTCGATCGGTTTGGGCGACGAACCGGAAGACGATTGCAACCTGATTCTCGGAGTTCTGGACGCGTGTCAGATTCTTTCCGACTGACTGCGGCCAACGTTCCAAACTGGGGAATAAAATAAGATGAAGTCGACGACGGCATATAGATTTTTTCTTATGGGGGCGGTGTTTGCGAGCGCTTTTGGCGTTTCCTTGACGGTCTGGGAAACTCGTTGTGCGTTCACTCAAGACGTCCCGACGGAGTCTGGCGTCGACGAACTTCCTCCGGAATCAAGGTCCAATTCCGCCAGCGCAGTAGATTCGACCCTCGGCGAATCGGAGTCTTCAAAAGGCGCCCATAAGGAAAACAGTGAATCCGGACGGGGAACGTTTGACTACGCCTCGCTCTACGTGGGACCAGGAAGTCTCAAAAAGCTCGATCGTTCCTCGCCGATTTGGGTGACGACCGATCGTAAGAGGGTTGTGTTGGGCGGCGTTGTCTGTTTGCGCGACGGATGGCTTGAATTCTTCGCGTGTCGCTCGAACAGCAAGGAGCATGAATCGATAATAGCTCTGGAAACGCCCCCTCACTTGATTCACGCGGCTTTGCTGGCGATTGGCGCTAAACAGGGCGCGCCCGCAAAATACGACCCTGAGTTTGTTCCTCCTTCTGGCGACGAGATTAATATTGACGTCTGCTGGCGTGATTCGAAAGACGGCAAAATTTGCCGACGCCGTGCGCAAGAGATGATCAGAGACGAGAAGTCTGGAAAAACGATGGCGTCGTCGTGGGTTTTTACGGGAGGACTCTTTGGCGTTGATCCAGACGGCAAGAAATATTATTTGGCGAATGTAACAGGCGAGGTTTTTGGGGTTTCAAACTTTCCCGGTTCTGTTCTGGACGTTCCTTATGAGAGTTCAAGCGACAACTCCCGGCTCAGTTACGTCGCCAACACAGAGAAGATACCTGACGTCAATACGAACGTCGTTCTGATTTTGTCCCTTGGCGGGAAAGACGATACAGACAGTCCAGAAAGAACGGAAGCGACTGACGCAGACAGGAAAGATGGGAATTGGGAGAATAGTGCGAAAGGGAGATGAACCTATGGAATTTGACCATCGTGAAGTTCCTGAAAATGACGGCGTGAACAACGCCGGCGCCGGAGTTGCGACCGAGCGCGAACAGGCCCTGAATGAGTTGGATTCTTTGCGTAAGGATCTTTATAAAAAGCGTCTTCAATACTGGTTGCTTGCGCTGGCGCTACTTTTGGCGCTCGTGGCGACCCCCACGATCGCAGAACGTTGGGCCTACTCGACGCAGAAGGGCGTCGAGCGCGCGAAATACGAAGCGGCCCAAAAATTCATGGCGGAGCATCCGGAAGCGGCGGATAAGGCGAGAATTCCCTACGTTGTCAAACTTGTCGGTCCGAGCGTCGTCGGTATTAAGACGAATACGTACCATCGAGGGTTGTTTGGCGACACGTCGATTTCTCTGGGCGAAGGTTCAGGCGTGATTGTTGACGCGTCTGGACTCATTATTACAAATTGCCATGTCATTGCTTCAGACGGACGACTTGTCGATAGCGTTGAGATTATTCTCAGCGACGGACGCTCTGTTGCGGGCCCGGTGACCATTCTGGGCGTTGATCAGGAAGTCGACGTTGCGGTGCTCAAGGTTGACGCCAGCAACAATCTGACGCCTATCGAATGGGGAGACAGCGACGATCTGGAGGTTGGCGATCCTGTTCTGGCGCTGGGCAATCCGTACGGGCTTGCAAAGACGGTTACCGAGGGCATCGTAAGCGCCAAGGAACGCTTTGTCGTCAACGAACAGGGCGTGGTTTCACAGGAATTTTTGCAGACGGACGCCGCCGTTAACCCGGGCAACAGCGGCGGCGCTCTGGTCAATGATAAGGGACAGCTCGTTGGAATCAATACGGCAATCTATGGAAGTCAGTATCAGGGAATCAGCTTTGCATTGCCTAGCCGACGTGTTCGCGAGATTTTTGACAGGATTTTACAGCAAGCTAAGGCGTCGAACGTCATCTGAGCTGTTTTTGAGGACGTCAAAACTAACGAAGAGCGCTTGAAATTTTGAGGTAAACGACATGGGCGGACATATTGAGCGTTTGAGAACTTTGGGACTGACGCTTCTGTATTTTACGGCGTTGAGCGTCAGTTCTTCTGTTTTGGGACAGGACGTAGGGCAGACGAGGGAACTTTTCGGCGATCCGAACTTTGAACGTGGATTTCGAGTGGAAGACAATCAGGACGATCCCGCTTTTCTCGGCGTTCTTCGACTTCCTTTTTCTGGTCAGACGCCGAGCGAAGAAAAACCAGTCTGGTCGATGGCGACGCATTTGTCGAAGTACAACATTGTCAAAGGGAAATATGAGATTGGCGAGAACGTCTCGACCTCGACGACTCCCGGACAGGTCGTGTCGCTCTCGAAGGACGAGCATGGCGTCGTAACGCTCAAGCTTGGCGTTAGAACGGAAAACGAATACGACGGACCGCGAAAGAACGGTCAGTTCTGGATACACCTTTTGCTGATTCGTGATTTCGAGGGAGTGGAACGCGTCGCGTTCAAGGACGTTAATTCGTTGGTCTTTTCCTGTGACGCTCGCGTTTCAAACGTGGCGAAGACCGGACCTGACGAGGAGTACGATCCAACTTTGCATACGACGCAGGCTTCTGTTTACTTCGCGATTGCCAACAACAACCCCGAATCCCCTGATTATCGGGACTACATTTGGTTTGGCGTCTCCTTCTACGACGAACGTTACGAAGTTCAGACCGACTACGTCAGAGTTGACGGGGATCCCCAAACTATAGGCACAGGCAAGCTGATTTATCGTCTTGGCGAACAGAGAACGATCGACGACCTTATGGGAGGGGTGAATCCGAACACTCAGAAATGGGTTCATATCGAAATCGACCTTAACAAATACCTTCCCGACGCGATTAAGGCGGCTCATGAGCAGGGCTTTTTACTCAACTCGGAAGTCGAGGATTTTGTCGTCGTTCACTTTAATTTTGGATGGGAAACGCCTGGAACGTATCGTTCTGATCTTGAAATGAAGAATCTCAGGCTTACGGCGACGTTCAAGGAGGAAACCTCTCCTGCGCAGCGTTGATTATCTTTTCGGGTATTCTTTTCCAAAAAACTTCTGGAGCCGTTGACGAGTTCTCTTTTGAGGTTAGACTTAGCGAGACGCGGTCGCGAGGTTTCTTCTGGATTCTGACGCCGATTATCCGCGTCCAAGCGCAATATGCAACTTGAAAGATTGAAATGAACAGACTTTTTTCCTTTATCCCGTTTTTTGACTTTATCTTTACCGGCGGAAGTCGGTAGGGGGCTGTAACGCCGAAAAATATGGTGAAGGTATTTCAGTATTTAACGCGTTGCGGGTTGCGCCTGTAGCGCGTTTTTTTGTTAGCAGAGGACTGATCGAGCTACTCGTTCGGTTCCAGAGCTACGCATGGGAGCGTCCTGATGGATTTAAACGAGATCCGTGATCGCATCGACGAAGTCGACGATAAGCTTATCAGCCTTTTCTCAGAAAGAATGAAGCTAAGCAACGAGGTTGCCAGCTACAAGCGCGAGAAGGGTATTCCCGTAATCGACATGGAGCGGGAACGTGCCAAACGGAACAACATCTTCGAAAAGTCGCCCGAGGAATTCAGGGAATACTTGCCTCTTCTGTACTCGGTTGTTTTTGATCTCAGCCGTAGCTACCAGAATCGGCTTATTGGCGTCGGAACGGATCTTGCCAACAGCATTGAAGCGGCTATCGAGAATACGCCGAAGCTCTTTCCGTCGAACATAACCGTGGCATGTCAGGGCGTCGAGGGCGCGAACTCTCAGCTTGCTTGCGACCGCCTCATCAGCGGCGCGAAGATCATGTACTTCCAGAATTTCGAAGGCGTTTTCGCCGCGATCGACAAGGGCTTCTGCAAATATGGCGTTATTCCGATCGAAAACAGCCTCGCGGGTTCTGTCAATCAGGTTTACGACTTGATGCAACGCCATCATTTCCACATTGTGCGTAGCATTCGTCAGAAGATAGATCATAATCTTCTCGTCAAACCTGGCGTCAAGCTTTCCGAGATTCGTGAGATTCACTCTCATCCGCACGCTTTGAGCCAATGTTCGAACTTCCTGTCTACGCTTAAAGACGTCAAGATTATTCCTTCTCAGAACACGGCGATCGCCGCGCAGATGGTTGCGACCACAGAACGTCGCGACGTCGCCGCGCTGGCGTCTCGCGCGTGTATCAGGCTCTACGGGCTGGAATGTCTCAAGCCCGCCGTTCAGGACAAAGACAACAACTATACGCGTTTCATATGCATCTCGAAGAATCTTGACATTTATCCCGGCGCGAACCGTACGAGCCTCATGGCAAGCGTTTCCCACGAGCCAGGTTCCCTTTATAAGATTCTGGCGAGGTTCTATTCTCTGAACGTCAATCTTATCAAACTGGAAAGTCGTCCTCTCCCGGACCGCGACTTTGAATTCATGTTTTATTTCGACCTTGACGCGCCTGTTTATTCTCCACGTTTTATCCAGCTTATGGGCGAGCTCAAGGGGCTGTGCGAGACGTTTACCTACCTTGGGAGCTACTCTGAGATGGTTTGACGTTCGAGACCGGGTTCTTAATGCTGAACGTTCCTGACAGAAGCCGACCTCCTGCAGAGATTGGCTTCTGTCGTCATGTTTTGGGTCGCTTGAGTTATTTTGACCATAATTTCTTCTTAGCGTCTTAAATTTTCTTTTCGGAAATGACGCCAAAGTTTTTCATTTGGAACGATTATCTCTAACACGATAGAAAAAACGATTTTATTGATTATTTTATCTGTGTTTTTTGTGGAGAATATAGAGACAAAACATCGTTTAAAGGAAAAAGCCAGATGTAAAAAATGCTTGATTTTTCCAAATAACGCGGTTAAACTGGAAAAGGTTGTTTTTGCAATGGGAATAACCGAAAAATAAGGGGCTGAGTCCGCAAAGAGCGAGGCTTTGCCGTCCTGGGTTCTATGCGCGTGTGAACGATAACGGTTTACATGCCGTGCGAGGTCTGTTTTTGGCGACAAGGGAGCTTAAATGGCTAAACGATTGAACTATCTTGGGATCTTGAACAAAAAAGGTTTGCTTAGCTTAAACCAGGTTCAGGAAGCGCAGGAGCTCGCGAAGAAAACGAACATCAAGCTCCAGCAGGCTCTTAAAGATCTTGGATATGTCACCGGCGAACAGATTGCCGAAGCGATCGCCGAGGAGCATGGCAAGCGTTATGTCGACCTCAAGGACGTTGCTATTCGTCCGTCTGTCATCGAGTTAATTTCTGAGTCGATTGCGCGTGAAAACTGCGTTCTCCCGTATGAAGAAGATGGCGACGCGCTCGTCGTGGTCGTTAGCGACCCTGACGACGTCGAGGTTTTTGAAAAGCTCCGTTTCATTCTTCAGCGTCCGATCGAGGCTGTTATTTCCTCGAGAGAAGCGATTCAGGAGGCAATTAATCAGCACTACGGTCAGAATGTCGGCGAGTCGGCGGACTCTATGATCCAGGAAATGACCGACACGGCGATTAACTTCACGGTGGTCGACGGCGAGGGGAACGATCAGGATCAGGCGGGCATGAGTTCTGAGAGCGACGCTCCAATCGTCCGTCTGTGCGACCAGATTATCGCCGAAGCTGTTCAGTTGCGCGCTTCCGATATCCACATTGAGCCCTTTGAAGACCGTGTGCGCATCCGTTACCGAATCGACGGTAAGCTCGTGGAGCGCGAAGCGTTGCCGAAGCGTTTCCAGGGCGCGTTGATTTCGCGTTTTAAGATTCTTGCCAAGCTTGACATCGCCGAGCGTCGTCGGACGCAAGACGGTCGTATTAAACTGACTCTTGGCGAAAAGGAACTTGACCTTCGCGTCTCCGTCATTCCGACCGCGCATGGACAATCGATCGTCATGCGTATTCTCGATAAGGACAATATTCGCGTGAGTCTGCTGCAGCTCGGTTTTGCCGAACGCGACTATAAGCGTTTCACACAGCTCATTCAGCGACCAAACGGCATTATTCTGGTTACGGGCCCTACGGGTTCTGGTAAGACGACGACCCTCTACGCGGCGCTCAACGAGCTCAATGCTCCGACCCGTAAGATTATCACGGCGGAAGACCCGGTCGAGTATTATTTGCCCGGCATCAACCAGGTTGAAATCAAGCACCAGATCGGGCTCGACTTTGCGGCGGTTATTCGTTCGATGTTGCGTCAGGCTCCTAACGTCATTCTAGTTGGAGAAATGCGCGACCTTGAAACGGCGTCCATGGGAATTCAGGCGTCCCTGACGGGCCACTTGGTTTTCAGCACGCTTCATACGAACGACGCTCCTTCCGCGATTACGCGTCTGGTCGACATGGGCGTTCCGGGTTACATGGTGGCGAGCTCGGTCATCGGAATCATGGCCCAGCGTCTTGTTCGTTGCGTTTGTCCGAAGTGCAAGCGTCCCTACACTCCCAGCGAGGCAGAGCTTCGCGCAGCGCGTATTACCCCTGAAATGGCCGCTAAGGCGACCTTTATGAAGGGCAAGGGATGCGTCAACTGCAATAAAACGGGGTACCGCGGTCGGCGTGCGATTTTCGAACTGATGTATCTGTCTCCGAAGATTCGCGAACTGACGTTTAAGGGCGAGTCTACCTCGAATATTCGTAAAACGGCGCGTAGCGAGGGCATGCACGTTCTCTTTGAAGACGGTATTGTCAAGGCAATGAAGGGACTTACCACGATTGAAGAAGTTGTTCGCGTCGCGCGACTCGAGGACGACTGATCCTCCGGCGAGCTACTGCGCAAGGACGTTTTGCCCCAAAGGCGGAAGACGTCTGATTTCGGTAATTTCGAGTACAGACAGGAAGTGACGAATGGGTACAATTCTTATCGATAAACTACTGGAAACGGTCGTTGTTCGAGGGGCGTCCGACCTCCATCTCGCGGTCGGTCAGCCGCCGGTGCTTCGACTCCACGGACGTTTGGTCCGGCTTGAGACGAAGTCGCTTGAGCCAACGGACACCGTTTCTTTGATGAAAAGTATCACCCCTGGTCGTTGCCAGCAGGAGCTTCAGGAGCGCGGCGGCACCGACTTTGGTTTCGCGTTCGGCGACAAGGCGCGTTTTCGTGTTTCCGTTTTCAAGCAGAAAGGCAACACGGGTCTGGTTCTTCGTCAGATTCCTAACGAGTTGCTCTCTATGGAACAGCTTGGCACCCCGCCGATTATGAAGGAGCTTATTCAGCGTCCCCGCGGCATGATTCTGGTTACGGGTCCTACGGGTTCCGGCAAATCCACGACGCTTGCGGCGTGCATCGACTGGCTTAACACGAACGTCGACCATCATATTATCACGATTGAAGACCCGATTGAATTCTATCATCATCACAAGAAATCGACGGTCAACCAACGTGAAGTAGGCGTCGACGTTATGTCCTTTGCGGACGCGATTCGCGCGGCGCTTCGTCAGGACCCTGACGTCATCCTCGTCGGTGAAATGCGCGACCTTGAGACAATCGAGGCGGCTATTACGGCGGCGGAAACGGGTCACGTCGTTTTTGGCACCCTTCACACCACAGGCGCGCAGGGTACGGTTAACCGTATCATCGACGTGTTCCCAACGAACCAGCAGGAACAGATTCGTACTCAGTTGTCGACGTCTATCATCGGAGTTCTGTCGCAGCAGCTGTTGCCTCGTATTCAAGGCGGTCGTATCGCGGCGTATGAAATGCTCGTTGTTACTCCCGCTATTGCGAACCTCATTCGTGAGAATAAGACGTTCCGTATCAACTCCTCGATCCAGACGGGTCACAAGCTCGGAATGCAACTTCTCGACGACCACCTTTTCCGACTCTGGAAGGACCAGGTTGTCACGAAGCAGGACGCCGTTCTCAAGGCTAATATGCCCGACGCTCTCGAAGAGAAGATGCGTCGTTGGGAGACGGG
>CACYBR010000133.1 GCA_902772705.1 uncultured Planctomycetota bacterium | reverse complement strand
GTCGACGCGCTGAAAGCGTCGCTTGCCGCGATTCTTCCGAAGCTCGCGCCACGTCGCGAAACGTATGCGGAAATCGTGATATACGCTGATGTTGCGAGTCGTTACGACATGGAAACGAGCGTTGAGTTTGTGCGTCGCGCCTCCGAGACGATGCAAAAAACGGGCGGCAATCTGGGACGAGCGCTCGCGGCGGCGTTGACGCGTCTGGTTCGCTTGCATGATTTTGATGGAAGCGATTTTGAGATGGAAGGCCGTTTCAACGACGGCACAGAGTTTAACATGAACGTTTATCGTGGCAAAGTCATACTCGTTTTTGGATGGACTTGTCAAGACGAAACGTGCGTTTTCATGATTCCTCAAATCAAGGAGCTATATGAAAAGTTCCATTCTCAGGGGCTGACGGTTCTGGGTTACAACTGTCAGGATCGACCAGAAGCGGTTCGAAGATACGAGAAGCGTTATCAGACGCCGTGGAAGAACGTTTCGCGGCTCCTTACGAGTCGCAGGAGGAACGCGCTGGACGAGCGTTACGTCGACTTCTGCGAACGCAACGGAATCTCCCGCGTTCCTTTTGTGTTTCTCGTCGACCGCGACGGTAAAGTTCACGTCCCGGAGGACAGGGCAAATATGGAGAAATTGGTCGTGGAACTCCTCGAAAAAGGACGCGTGGGAGTCGATTGAGAAATTGACGCGCCTTCCCCGATAAAAAGCAACGCCGCATCGCGTTATCGCGTCGCGGCGTTTTTTCGTGAACGCTCAGATTCTACCAGACCGGTCGGGGAACGTCATTTCGTTTCAGAAAGCGTGACGGGTCCGAGGAGTCCGGATTTCTTGAGGGGCGAATCCGGTTTGTAAACGTTGACCGGGCACCAGGTTTTACGCTGATCTTCGGGGAGTTTGGAATCGCCGATCAGACGGTTGACCCAGCAGTTGACGACTTCGATCTCGATCGAGTTTTCACCCTGCCTGACGAACTTGGAAACGTCGAGGCGCAGCGGCGCGGTCCAGACGCCGCCGACATACTGGCCGTTGATCGTAACCTTAGCCATTTCCGAGACGGAGCCGAGCGAGAGATAGACGTTGCCTTTGGGCGCCGCGTCGAGCTTGAAGCTCTTCTTGTAGACGGCGGTACCAGAGTAATACTTGATCGCTTCGTCGGACGAATCCGCCCAGTTTGTCAGGGAGTCGAACTTGACGACGTCCTTTGGCCCGCGCGCGATTTCGCCGGAATCAAAGGAGACGTTCCAGTCGGCGCTGAGGTCGGCGAGCGTGGTCAGCTGGAGATCGTTCGACTCGGCGTCGCCCGAGGTCGCGTTCGTGTCTTTTTCAAAGACGACGAAGACGCTTTCCTGAGCGGCGAAGGAGATCGGGACGGTCGTGCGCCCTTCCTTAACGGTCCAGGCGTTGGCCTGACGCGTTTCGCCGGTGGTCGGATCCCAGAGTTCAGGGAGTTTTCCAGAGACGCGGAACGTAATCGGAACGTCCTTGAGCTCGGAGTCGGTCTGATTGGCGACGAAGTAGACGTCGGAGCTCTTCATCGTTCGTCGACCGTAAACGAGACCGGTCGCGGGATCGTATTCGCAGTCGGGCTTGACGTTAAGCGCGGCGAAAGCTTCTTCCATAGTCATGCCGGTAGCGATCGTGCCCTTGCCGACCTTGCGGCTCTTGACCTTGACGCCGTCGACGTCGCCCCAGAGCTCGTCGGCGAGCGCCTTGACTTCAGCGTCGGCTTTCGGATAGTTCTGGAGGCTGGGGGAGCGGCTCGGTTTTGGACCGAGGACGAACGCGCCGTCTTCGACGAGCTTCTTAATGCTCTTGAGGAGCTCGGGACGCATCGAGTCAAGCTTCGGCAGCACGAGAAGCTTGTACTTCGTGCCGTGAGGAAGCGTAAGCTGGCCGTTTTCGTCGACGCTCGTCGTTTCCTTGAGAACTTCGGCGTTGATGAAGTCATACTGATAGCCCGACGGAAGCGCCGGATCGACGACTCCGACCATCTTCGGCGCGTCTTCGCCGATGAAGTAAGCGACGTCGGCGACGTTGAGTCCCTGCTGGAGCATGTAGTTCACGCGCTTGAGGTACATAACGTACAGATCAAGCTGCTTGAACCACGTGTTATGACGGTTGAACTCGTTGCCGAACCACGCGTTGAAGCCCGGGACGCGTTCGTCCGGCTGCTCAACGAAGAGGTGCAGCAGCGTGTTGTTGATTCCCTCCGAGAAGAAACGGTCGGTTCGCTTCTTCATGTCGATCGGACTGCGACCAAAGGGATTGCCCGCGCAAGTGTTCGATTCCGCCCAGATTTTCGTCTTGCCGTAGATGTGACCGCAGGACGAGGCGATACGGTTTTCAATATCGCCGAGGGTTCCTTCGCTCCAGTATTCTCCGGCGATTTCATTGGATTGTCCGCCGTACTGGAGGAATTCGCCCGGAAAGCCCCAGTGACCGTAACATTCCAGCCATGTGTTCTTTCCGTACTCGTTGCTTGCGTCGCGTAGTCCGCCGACGTAAGAATAGGAGACTTCGTCCGCGATGAAGCGTCGGAGGTCCCACAGGAAGCGATCGGAGACGTCGAGATTTTTCGCGACGGCGCCATAGAAGACCGGCAGGTAGGGGGTCGGATCGTAACCGAAGGACGCCTTGAATTTCTCGGCGAAGTTGTCGGTGAAGTTCTGACCGCCCATTTCATAGCTGTCCTGAACGATCGTCGTGAAGGATTTCATGTCTTCGGCGGGGAAGCGTTTGATGAGGTCGAGCATGTACGCGTTGAAATGTTCGATCGCGTGTTCGCGGCTCATCTTGTCGACTTCGTACCCGGTGGCTTCGGGAACGGCGGGCGCGTTTTTCGTACCGGTCGGGACGCAGCCGAAGCGTTCGACAATCCATTCGCCTTCCGGCACGTCCCAGGTCAGGACGCCGTCCTTGAAGTTTTTCGTCAGATCGATCGCTTTGGAAGGATCGTAAGCGCCGGTCGAGTCGTAACGAGCGGGCTCCATCGCGGGCGCCCACTGGTATTCGGACCACATAGGATGCGGGGTTTCGTGCATCTTGGCGAGCGTCTGATTGAAGACCTGATTAACGACGGGGGTCGCGGTGAGGGAGACGGCGGAGAGCCCGGAGTTTCGATCGGAAGTTACGACGAGTTCGAATTCGGTCGCTTCAGTCGCGTTGAAGGATTCGGTCACGGGCGCATATGGCATAAAACCGACGTTGAGCGCGTCGTTGTACCGGCTGATGGGGAACGTGACAAGCTTCTTCTTCTGGCCGTCGACCTTTGCGTAGAGTTCGGCGGTCGCGACGAGCGGCTGGTTTCGGAACTCAACGACGACGCCGCGCGCCGTAAAGGGCTTCTCCGACGAGATCGCGATCGTCGCGGGCGTGTTCGCTTTAAGGTCGTAGCCGCCTTTGGCGTTGGCGACAATCTTCTGGTTATAGCCGTCCGGCGCGGGATACGCGAGGACCTGAACGTCCTGATATTCGTCTTTGTTCTTGTTGAGGAATTCAGGCTTGGCGAGCTTGAGTTCAACCTTGCCAGATCCCTTGACGAGCGTTTCGCTCTTCACGAGATAGCGCATCGCCATATCGTAGCTGATCCACGGACCGCCCGACTGACTCCAACCGGGAGAATTGAAGATGCCGACGTCGACGCCAATCTCCGAGCCCGTCTTGAACGCCTGATGGACAATTTCCCACCATTCGTCGGAGAAGAATCGCACCGGACCCGTCGGAACGTCGTCCTGACCGATGTCGCCGATGTACGCGCGATCGATTCCGACCGACTTCATCGCTTTAAGGTCCTTCGTCACGCCTTCGCGGGACGAGTTGCCCGAGAGCCAGTACCAGTATGCGCCAGTTTGCACCTTTCCGACCGGATTGACGAAATCGGCGAGCATATCGTCGCGCGTCGGGTCGGTTGGGAGCTGGTTGGTCTGCTCCGGCATTTTATGGGAGAACTTAAGATCGTTGGCGCGCTGAGCATATAGCGGCGAGCAGAGCGCGACGGCGAGCGTCGCGACGATCGCCGCGCGCGGGACAAAGGAACGCCCTTTACGTTTTAACATAAAAAGGACCTTTCTGAAAATCAAGGATTGTAATGTCTGAGACTCGACGTCAGCGTCATTCCGACGCCATAAAAGTCCCGTTACCGACTGCAGGCGCTCATTATAACAGGCGTAAATGTCATTCGCCACACTTTTTGCCAGAAAAATCGCGCTAATTGCCGATTTCTTGACGCGCAACAGGTCAATTCTTATAATAATCGCAGTATACGCGGCGGATGGTCGGATGGTATGCGCGTGGGCGTCCCACGTACGACCGACCAGGGCGATCCTGATTTCTTTCCGAGGCAGTTATGGTTAAGAAGAAGCACAAGTTGCACCAGACTTCTCAGGCGACTTACTCCGATCCGGACTATGATACGTACGTGGAGAATCTCAACCGAGAAGCGGTCAAAGAGTCCCAAAAAGAAGCGAAAGCGGACGCTAAGGTCACGCGCCAGAGCGCCGCCAATATTCCGGACGATTCAGAAGCCGCCAGGATCCAGGACGCCCTGCGTCAACGCGCGTCCAGGCGTTTGATGTCGCTCGACGCGCTGCGCGGCCTGAACATGCTTTGCATCATAGGTCTGGCGACGCTCATAACGTGTATTTGCAATCTTGAGATATCAGATTTCCGCGTGCTGGGCGACGGCGCGGTACGCGCGGCGACCGCGTTTCGACAGAGCTGGCCCGGTCCGAGTCCAGAGACGATCGCCAAACACATGACGCACGTCCAGTGGAACGGCGTTCTGCATCATGACACGATTTTTCCGCTCTTCCTCTTTCTCGCGGGCGTCTCTTTTCCGTTCTCTTTCCGGAAACAGCGAGCGAACGGGCGTCCAATGTGGCGCGTCATTCTCAAGGCGATCTGGCGAGGCCTCGCGCTGGTCTTCCTCGGAATAATCTACAGCAACAAGGTCAACTTTGACTTTGCGCATCTTCGCTATATGGGCGTGCTTCAGCACATTGGTCTTGCGTGGATGTTCGCCGTGTTCATCTATCTGATTTTCTCGAAGCATACCAAGACGCTCATAGGCGTATGCGCGACGATTCTCATTTCCTACTGGCTTGTCGTGGCGCTCGTACCCGCGCCGGACGTCGCGCCGAAGGAAGCGTTTTCCGGCGCGGCGTTTGCCAGTCGCGCGAAGGATCTTTTCAAGGTTCAGGCGCCCTATGGGCTGACGCAAGACGAGCAGGAAGTGGTCGACGCGGCGAAGGAAGCGGTCGAGACGGCGGAAGCGGAGGGCGCGTCTGTCGCCGAGGCGGTTGAGAACGCCGTGGAAGACGCCGAGAAGGAATCGGTCGCGAAACGACCGGTCAAGCACGTTCCAGTCTTTGAAAACAACGAGTTGCCGGCGTTTGACGCGCCTGACTATCCTGAGATCGGAACGGTCGCGCATAATTTGCTTCCGGAAGGCTGCATCGTCAACTACATTGACCGTAAACTTGTTCCCGGCAAGCTTTACCATCAACCGAGCAGCGTTGAGCGACGACTTTCGACGGGCAAGCTCTATCGCATAGAGGGTAAGGGGGACGAACGAGTCGAAACGGAGATCACAGAATACGATCCGAAGCTCTATCGCGACCTTCGCGATCCGGAAGGACTGGCGTCGACCTGGCCGGCGATAGTCACGGCGCTTCTGGGCATGATGTTCGGCGGGGTTCTGTGCCGAGAAAACGAGACGTGCTCGAAGTGGCGCAAGCTCCTTATTCTGCTTTTGGGCGGGGTCGTTCTTATGGCGATCGGGTACGCGTGGCACATGGTCTTCCCGATTAACAAGAATCTTTGGAACAGTTCTTTCGTCTGCTTTGTCGGCGGATACTCTGCGATCGCGCTTGGCATATTCTATCTTTTCATCGATATTTTCCGCCTCCGGTGGTTGGGATTCCCGTTCGCGGTCGTCGGTATGAACTCGATAACGATATTCCTTGCCAAACGAATAGTCGTCTTCTCGAATATGCGCGACTTCTTCTTCGCCGACGCGATCGATCGTTTTGTCCCAGCGGCGCGGACGATCGTCGACGAAAGCGGCGCCGAAACGGTGATCGAGACGGGCGCGTTTACCGAGATAGCGACCGTGGTCGCGGGTCTGATCGTTTCATGGTGCTTCCTTCTCTGGCTCTATCGTCATCGAATCTTCATGAGGGTGTGAGTCCGGTCTGACGGCGCGATGATTTCTGAATAAAAAAGACGGCGGAGTCCGAGAAGGATTCCGTCGTCTTTTTTTCATTTGCACAAGCTTTGATATCGCCGAGCGCACGTTCAGGCGTTGAGCCATTCCTCGTATTTTGGGTCGAGCCATGAGACGTCGCCGAGGAGCTCTCCGAGCGGATCGACGTCTTCTTGAGAAAACCCGAGGAAGTTGTGACGGCGCCATCCCTCGGCGTATTCGTATTTGCCGGAGACCTTGCCGACGAGCGCGGAATTTTTGCGCATGGATTCGATATACGCGCTGTATCCCTGGGACGCGTCGAGCCACGCGCCCTGACTAACGTGACACGCGAGCATCGCGCTTTTGCGGTCCATAACGGACGTGATATCGACGTACCGTTCCGAGCGGACGAGTTTGCGCATCATGTCGCGACTTCCGTGCGGGGCGCCGTGGTATACGGTCACGTCCTTAAAGGTCGCAGGGGTCGGGGGTTCAACGGGCGCGTTGGGCATGCATCGGCAGAACGCGGCGGTATAGGCGAGTCGTACGGCGTTCTGGTGATCTTCCATATAGTCGGACGGAGACTGGCAGAGGACGATATCGGGATTGACCTCGCGCATAATGGCGGTCAGACGCATGAGGGTTCTGTGGGAGTAAGTGACGTCGAGGTCGTCGACGAGCGATTCATGATAATGGGCTCCGAGCAGCTCCGCGGCGGCGCGCGCCTCGTCGCGTCTTGTTCGGATAAGCTCTTCGCGCCGAATGGTCTCGGAGCCCCATGAACCGTTGGCGATCGTCATGTAATGGATCTCATGACCTCGATCCTTGAGTAGCAACAGGGTTCCAGCGATGGTGAATTCGATATCGTCCGGATGGCAACCGACGGCGAAAACGATTTTCTTATCAGAGCTCATGAATGTTTTCCTATCGTTTGAGAGAGACGAGGCTTCCGTATCGTCGACCGCTAGTGGGAGACAGGAACGGTCAACGACGCGGAAGCCGCCGTTGTACGAAGAAATCAGCGAACCGGGAAGTCAGAATCCTGCGCATACTGGTCGTGGGGATCGTACGGGCAGAAGAGCTTCGAGACGTCCTTTGCGAGTTTAAAGGTAAAGTACTTCTGGAATTCGACCTCTTCCATATCGCTTGTCGGAATCGGAGTCGGCGGATAAGTGAACTGCGGGGTCGATTCGACAAAGAGATTTTTCTGATTTTTGACGTCGACGAGGCGCACCACGACCTTTGCCTTCCCCTGATAAAATTGCGTCGAATGCCGCGTCTCAAAGCTGTCGAGTTCAATGCCGATAATGTAATCCGCGCCGATCTTAGCGCCGAGCTTCCCGAAGCTGATGGAATTGAGTTCTTCTTCGCTGTCGAACGCGTCTTCAATCTCCGAATAGGGGATCCAAACCAGCTTCTTCTTTTTCTTATCCTTGAGATTGTTTGACACGACGTATGTCACGCTCGTCGCGAGGTCGGCGTTCGGATTCGACGAGCCGTAGAGATTGAGATGCGATCGGCACACGACGGCAATTTTCGAACCTTTCTCGATTTCCTTGACTTCCGCCTGATGAATCGCGGGCGAGTCCGTTCCGCGGATCAGATAATAAGGCATCAAAAGCGCGTTGGCGCACCCCGTCGAGCCCAAAAGCGTCAACGACGAGAGCGCAATAAAGGCAACGGCCAGCCATCTGCTTCGTTCGTTGGTCATATTTCCGTCCTGTTTCAGGTTAGGTTTCTTGTCATACGCGGGTTGTTTTCGGCAAAACGCCGCATATCTTCCTTATCGTCCCTTGTAATAGAAAACTTTATTAAAATCCATAGAATTCATACAGGTGGAATATTTTAACGTTCAGCCGCGGCAAGAAAAAAAGAACGACGTCGACGAAGAGCTTCGCCGGCGCCGTACGTTGCAGGAGATCGTCGGTAGCGGCGACGTTATCGTCCGACGAGCGCGTCGACGAATTGATCGGAGCTTGCGTGCGCGGGGTAGTATGAGACGTACTCCGCGATGGAGAAATTCAGGCGCACGACGTGATCGATAAAGAGTAGCGCGGATTCGCGTTTCTTCGAGAGCGCGGCGACGCAGACGTCAACGTTTGCGTTTGAGACGGCGTTCGTGTCGATATTGAGCAACTGTCCCGGAGCGCCGAGCGCCGCGCCGAGGGTCTGAACCGCGTCGACGCGGTCCTTGATAACGCCGGCAGAGCGCCGGGTTTGGGCGTTGTAATAGGCGGGAGCGCCCAGATCAAATTTAACGCCGCAGAAAGGAATCGAGGCCGGCAACGGGAGAGCGGCGTTTGCGGGAGAGAGCCCCATGAGCTTCACGAGTTCGATCTGGGCGGCGCGCTTGACGGATTTTGCCTCCGTTACGCGCGCCTGCTGACCGAGCGCGGCGGCCAGACATGAACGCGCGGCGTCGGAATCCTCTCCCGACTGCGTGATGAGATTGTTGTAAACGAGCGAGAAGTTCCGGAAGATCGTTTCTTCCACGCGAAGTCTTGCGCAAGCGCCCTGAAGCTTCCAGAAAGCGGCGGCGACGGCGTATCGACTCGCCGGACTCTGATCTGAGCGGTTCGCAATCTCGTGGAGCGTATAGAGACGTTCGTGGACGTTTGATTCGCGGTCGCGAGGATTGGGAGGTTCGATCGCAAAGAGCGCGTTGACGAGCTCGCGCACGCGCTCGGCGTCCGCGGCGTTCGCGCCGCTACGAACCTGACTGTTAGCGTCGTTGGACGCCGTGGCATTGTCAGGAGTCGCCGCGGCGTCGTCCGTCGAGAAATCGCTGAAATCCTGACCGCGAACGACGTATTCGCTGGAATCGAGAATATTTCGCGCCGTTGAATCCTCGGCGCTGGTCATGAAGCTTGCGCGGATTCTGGCGAAGAGCGAAACGACGGCGTTTTCATATTGCGGGCAGAGAAACGCGCCGTCTGGATTGGACGGCGACTCCGTTTTTTCTGACGCGGTCGCCTGTTCCAGTTCGACCGGAATCGTAGCTTCCGACGGTTTGAGAGGCTGTTCATAACCGGTGATTACGACGACGATTGGGAATTCCTGATCCGCCTCGGCAGACTGCTGCAATTCAGAGGGACGGGGAACGGGGCGCTCCGCGTCGGCGGAAGCGACGACGTCGCCGGGTTTAGGCTGTTCCGACTCAGGGGTCGGCTGGGCGGGAGCGGGCGCCTCCTGTTGAGGCTGGGCGGCGTCAGGGGTCGGCTGAGCGGGAGCGGGCGCCTCCTGCTGAGGCTGGGCGGCGTCAGGCGCCGGCTGGGCTGGCGCGGGCGCTTGCTGCTGAGGCTGGGCGGCGTCAGGGGTCGGCTGGGCTGGCGCGGGCGCTTGCTGCTGAGGCTGAGCGGCGTCTGGCGCCGATTGGGCTGGCGCGGGCTCGTTTGTCGACGTTGCAGGCTGGACGTTTGTCAGGCTGGCGTTACCCGTAGCGGGATTGAGCGCCGCAGGGGCGTTTTCGACGACGGGTCTTGAGGAGCCGACGAGGGTAAAGACAGGCTCGGCAGTCGAGCTTGACGGCAACGCGGCAGGAGCGTCGGACTTTGGAAGGGCGATTGGCGCGAGCGCCTGAATTGACGCGAGCGACGCAACCTGAAATTCGGCGGCGTCGCTCGGTTTGGCGTCGGTCGTTTGCGCAGACGTCTGTTCTGGCGTTTGGGGCGGCGTCGAGACCGCGACCGAATCTTTCAACCCGTCGGGCAGTAGTCCGGGCCAGATGTACGAGTATCCCGGCGTGGGGCCAGCTTGAGGAGGCGCGCCTCCTGAGGCGGGCGTTCCGTTCTGAGCAGGGGCCGCGCCGCCGGGTTGCGGCGCTTGTTGCTGTTGCTGTTGCTGTTGCTGCGGTTGTTGATTCTGAGCGCTGGGCCGTTGGTTAATCGTAGCGAGGAACGCCGCGCCCTGAATCGATCCGGGAATCGTCTGCGTGGCGTACGCCGCGATCGCCTGATTATAGCGGACCGCCGCGTCGATGGTCTGAGCCTGCGCCTCAAGATAGCGATCGAGCGAGGCAAAGAGGACGGATTCGGAGACCTGCGTCGATTTCACGAGCGCGACGAGCACGTCGAGTTCGCGGTTGGCCTGATTGGCGCGCGCCTGAAGCGTTTCATAGAGGAGCGGCAACAGCGTGTTGAGTCGCGCCGCCTCCGCCGAGACGTTCTGATATTGAGCCGTGGCGTTGAAGCGCGTTTCGAAGAAGTCCGTCGCCGGCTTGCCGGATGGGAGATAGAAGACGGTTCCCCGGGCAGCGTCGAGAGATCGGGCGCCCGATTGCGCCGCGCGGGCCGTCGCGGCCCTTCGTCCTGCGGGCGTTGTGAACGCGGCGTCGAAATCATACTGAGCCTGAAGAAGCTTGAGACGCGCTTCCGATTGACGTTCGAGCGCGATCTGACGAACCGACGTCAGGAGTTGTTGCGTTTCCTGAGAGGCGGCGCCCTGATTTTCGATCTTTGTCGCGCATTCGGTCGCGTAGGCGCTGCACGTGACGCAGAGGTTGTAATACGCGTTCTTACCGGCCAAATCCCAGTATGCGATCAAGCGTCGATAGCGTTCAGCGGGCGAATAGACCCCGTAAAGGAGCCGTTCCAGCGGGAGCGCCTCGCCCTGAATATCGCGACCGCCGATCGCGCGGAAAAAGGACGCAAGCTGGGCGCCGGCGACGTCGGGACTGGCGGCCTGCTTCTGTCCTGAGCTCTGACCCTGCTGGCGGTCGCCTTGCTGAGGCTGACCCGCCGGCGCCTGAGGAGACTGGCCAAACGTCGCGACCGTTATGCTAAGAAGAGAAACGACGACGAGGAGTGCGCAAGCGACGCCCGAAGACGCAAAACGCGAGCGACGCGAATTAGTCGACTTTGACGCGGCGACGATCTTCATTAAGCGCTCCTTCCCGATGAAACAGCGACGTGTGCGCGCGGGAACCGCGCCGCGTCTGTTTGATTCAGTTCTTGCAGTCTTGTAATATTTCTTCTATAATGTCGCCTGACGTCATGCGGACGGAGACGCCGTCCGATATCAAAGTATAGCGACCCAAGCCATCGGGGCGATATAGCCGCCTCTGAACAGAGCGCCCCAACATAGCTTATGGTCGATTATACTCAGCCATACCGGGGAAAGAAAATTTTTTTCACGAACTTACAGTCCTTTTAAACAAATTTTAAAAATTTTTATTCGCACATAAAAGATACGACGTTTTTAATTATTGTATTGGAAATTACGGCGTTTCTAATTATGGCGACGAGCTAAGAGCGCGGCGCGTCCCGAGCGCGTTTGCGCGGTCCTGCGACACAGTGAGATTCCTATGGAAGACGAAGAAAATCAAGAAGTGCGTTTCGTGATAACGAAGCCGAAATCCTCCAGAAGGCGCCATCCGGTGCGATTTATCGTGATTCTTCTCTTAGTTTTCGGCGCGATCGGGTATTGCGGTTGGCGCTATCGTCAGATTGTGGTCGCGCCGATCGACGTTAGAACCGCGACGGACGCTCAGGCCGTCAGTTGGTTCGCGCTGCGCGATTTGAGCGCGGAGTCGGAAGAGACGCGCGGCGAGCTTTTTGACTTCTATTTTCAGAAGGTTGCCAAAGGCGAGCATGGCGAGTTTGTTTTTGACGAGGAACACAAGCTTGAGGTCCCTTCTAATCTTCAGGGGATTGCCAGCTCCGTCCTTCGCAGCTCCGAACGGAAGGTCGAGGCGTGGGATAAAAAGCGCACGCGCGCGCCCTTTGTTCGTATCGATTACGTGCTCAGGCGTCCCGAAGGTCGTTCCGCGACGTACGTGACCTCGTCCGATATTCTTCCCGGTCCCGGACTGGAAAAACGCTGGCAGGAGCGTCAGGTTGCCGTCGCCAAGGGGACCGTCAGGAGAACTAACGTCGAGCGCAACATCCAGTTGATGCTCATGCAGTGGTTTGTTAAGCGTTACAAAGTCTACGACGAAACGCCCGGCGACCAGAAAAAGGAGTATCTCGAACGATGCTCGCGCGAGCTTTTCGCGATTCAGGAGTGCTATAAGAACCTGCACGTTTCCAGCGGTCGTTCGGCTCCGGACCGCGTTCGCCAGCTTCGCGAATTCGAACGCATGAACGAAGGGTGGTGCGAATTCGCGTCGCTCGAAGAACTCGCGCGCGTGATGTGGTTCAAGGACCTCGTCATAACCGTAACCGTTCTTCATGAAGCCGGCGTCGCCGACTCGCCCCTCTATCCTCCGCGATATCCGGAAAAGACCGACGACGGCGGCGACTCGCCGTGTCCGGCGAAACCGCTCCTCGACGCGGCTAAGAATTATTTCTTTATTGAACAGTAAGGCGCCGCCGAGCCCAAAAAAGAAGCGGACGTCCCGAGAACGTCGGGGCGTCCGCTTCCTTATTTTACGTCTGGCGCGCGAGCGCGAACTTCATG
>CACYBR010000132.1 GCA_902772705.1 uncultured Planctomycetota bacterium | reverse complement strand
TCCGGAGCTTCCCGCCATCCATGTGGCGGGGCGTCGTTCGGCAAAGACAATCGCGTCGAACGCGTCCGGGTTGGCCTCGTCGAGGGTCAGCGCGGACCCGCCATGCTGCGTCAGATTGCCCGGCGCCGCCCATACGACGAGCGTCTTCTCCGCGAGCGTCGCCGCGTCCTGCGCACGGCCGGCCGGCGGCGTGAGAATCGCCAAAATCGCCGCCGTCAGTATGACGACGCTTCGGGTAACGATCTTGTCTACGATTTTCATCGAGCGTCCTCCTGAGGGTGGCAAACAGTTTGGCGGCGCTCCGCGTCGACGCGTCATGCGCGCGACATCGAACGCAACGTCTGATTATAGGCGCTTGACCGACGTTTTTCCATAACCGCCGCCGTCCTTCTTCGCGACGAGCCGATTTTTTTCCCGTCGCGGTCGGGGCGAAATAAAAAAAGGGCTTTGAGGAACCCCCTCAAAACCCTTTAAGCGCGCCCGGCGTTCTCTTGGTCGTCCCAGGGCCCGATCGCGTTTCTCCCGACCGGCCTTTCCGTTCGCCCGGAATCCGCGTTCCCTTTAAAAGGTTTCTGTTTCGAGACTCGCGCTTTCAAATCGGCGTCAGATTCAGAGGTCGACGACGTCGTCGAACGGCGCGGGTCAGCGCACGAGGATCGGCTCGATCCAGATCGAATGGTCGCTTCGATTGCCGTCGCCGCCGTCTTCCGTAATCAGTTCCAATGTTTTGACGCCCTCGACGTCGACCTCAGCGTCGCGACGGACGTGGTCGCGGATAATCTCCGAGCGGAAGAGTTCTTTCCCGTCGCCCCTGACGACAAAGACAACCGACCCGGCGCCCCCGTCCTGGAGTCCGTACGCGAATTTGAGCGTCCGCCATTTGCCGTCGAGCTTCGTCGTCGCCGAACTCGGCGCGTGCGCGCAGATTCCGCTTGCGTAACCGCGCCCTTCGAGCTGGAGCAGCGACCCGTCGAAGAACGCGCCGACCGTCATTCGCGACCACCCGACTTTTTGCGAATCAAACTTCGCGTTGTCGAGGTAAAACTGTTTATATTCTTCCGGGACGACGCCGGGCGCCATCGGCGCTTGCTTCGCCGAAATCAAGACTTGGCACAGGCTCCGCATCTCGGGATTCTTAGAGAAACGCCCGCTCGCCATCTCGTCGAGCGCGTCGACGTCGCCTTTCTGGAGCGCGCGGGAGATCCGATCGAGATCAAATTTGCGCGTAATCGGATCAAATTCGCCTTCCTTGCCGTTCGGGTTGTACGAGACGCGGAACAACATCGTCGACCCGACGTCGGAAACGGCGGCGACGCGCAGTTCGGACGGCTCCGGCGCGACCTCGGTAAGGTCGAGTTCAAACGCGCCGTCTTCCTTCGGTTGAACCGTCCAGGTCTTCGCGTCGTAATCAGAGCCGCGCGCGTCGCGGTCCTCGTAGAAAATAAGCGCGAGCGGCATGACCTTCGCTTCCAGTTTGCCCGTAAACTTCACGACGTTTTCCGAAATGCGGCGCGGCGTCAGGTCGAGGAGCGAGACGCCGTCGTCGCGACGCAGCGGCTCGCGTCCGTTGATCGCGGGCACGACGGAAAGGCGCAGCGCCTCGGAATAGGTCAGAAACGCGCCCTTTCCTTCGCCGCGCAGCTCGCGTCCGAACGTGTGGTTGCCGCCCCCCATGAGCGCGAAGCCGAGTTCGCGATTCTCTGTCTCGAGTTCGCAGTCGTGCGGCAGCGTCAGCGCGTGTCCAAGCTCGTGCGCGATCCCGCCGATATAGTGCGAGTTAAACTCGCCGACGGAACACGGATGATGATAATATCCGCCCGGCTCTTTGCTCGAGAGCTTTTCGGGGTCGAGCATGGGATCGTCGTAGAAGGTTCCCGCGCCGTAGAAAGGCGTTCCCATCCCGACGAAGGAACCGACCTCGGTCGCCTTTCCGTCTTCCCACTTCAAGCCCTGCTGGAAAATCGCGACAACTTCCTTGTTGACGTCGATTCCCTGCTTTGCCAGTTCTTCGCCGCAGATTCTGCGCACTTCCCAGAACGATTCGCGACCGTAATCCTCCTGTTTGCCCGGCGCGTTGATCTCGTAGAGCTTGAGTTTCCCAGGCTCGGTCGTCTCGAGTCCGAAGGTCGTGGAATCGCCGAAGCCGTTGCGCTCCATCTCGGCGCGATAGAACTCTTGAACGTACGCCATCACGCGGTAGAGCCGCTCCGCGCGATCGGGGTTCGGCTCGCAGTCGGA
>CACYBR010000131.1 GCA_902772705.1 uncultured Planctomycetota bacterium | reverse complement strand
CGAACCTTTGTCGTTAAAGAATGGGCGCGCCGTGCCGACGTTCACACGCGAGTCGTTTCTATTGCCGCCGACGGATCGACGACGGCGATCGACGGCACGGGCGAAACGGTCGCTAACGACCTCAATCCGCAGCAGGGGATCGGCGGTTCGCTTTCGGACCTTGGAGCCGACGGAGCAGTGCAGGAATCGAATGGAAGCGTCTTTGATTCCCTTGACACGTCTTTGGGCTTGGGCGGCGGCGCTCAGCAAGGACGCGCAGGTCGTGCGGGAACCGCCGCCAGAGGCGCCGGTCTCGTCGGCGGAACGATGGGCGCTGGAGAATCCGACGGCGCCCTAACCCCGAGCTTTAACGAATCCGACTGGCTTAACTGACAGGCGAACCTTTGACAATTGAATAGGATCCGAAGCATGCGCAAGCTTAATCACCAAGAGAATATCCGGCGAATCGCCGCGCGGAAGAACTCTTGTCGCGCCGCGTTCACGTTGCTCGAGATCCTTTTGGTCCTCGCGCTCATGACGGTTCTGCTTGTCGGTTTGAGTTCGATCGTACGTCTGTTTTCTCGCAATTACGCCGCCAACGAACGTCGCGTTGGTCGCGCGCAGCTTGCGCGGTCAATCTCTCAAATGCTAAGCGACGACCTTGGCGCGGCGATTCAGGACCCGATCGTTGCGGTTGATAACGACCCGTCGCGTCAGTATGTCCGTCATTTTGGTTTGCGCGGCGATTCACGATCGCTCCAGATCGACGTCGTTCAGCCGAGTTCCTTCACGCCAGTAGCGGACGCGGACGAGAATCGTCGCGTTATGTCAGGGGGCGACAAGCGACCTGGAATGAAGCAGGCGCCGGAGCTCAAGACAATCTTCTATGAATTCGTTCCAATTAACGAGCCGCAGAAACTCCCGGGCGAAACGGACGACGACGAGTCGCCGTCGGCCTCGGCGAACGGAACAGATTTGGGATCGACGCTGTCCGGTTCTCTTGCCGGTTCCGTCGACGCGACGGTAGCGGGGCTTTCGACCGACGCGCTCAAGGCGCCCCTTTTCTGGGACGGCGTTCGTCCTTTGGAACAAAAGTTTGGACTTTCCCGGCGGGAACTAGACTATGAAACGCCCGAGGGGAACGACGAAGAATCCGAGTCGGACGCGACGAAAGCGTATTTTGACGAAGGCGCAGGAAACGTAAATGTTTCGCAGCTTTCGGGTTCTCTTTCCTCTGTTCCGGACGCGTCGCTTTCGACGCTCGTGGGGTCTTCTGCGAGCGCGGGACTAACGTCGACTCAATCTGAAACGTTCCAGTTCAAGCCTCCGCTTTCGGCCGCGCAGATAGCGATGGACTGCGACGACGGCGCCACATGGGCGCCGGAGGTCCTGGATTGTCGTTTTCGATATTTTGACGGCGATCAATGGTTTGATTCCTGGGACAGCCTTGAAAAGAACGGTCTTCCAGTCGCGATCAAAGTCGAGCTTAAGCTTGCGCCTCTTGACGACGTGGACGCGTATCGTTCTTCTCCGCTCTTCTTTTCGCTTCCGCTGGCGCCGTCGGTTTCGGAACTCGACAAAATCGCTCAGCGTGCGAAAGAGGAAGAAACGGACGACGGCGTCAACACGAGTCGATTAACGGGAACGCTCGTCGGCGCGGCGGGCTCTTCGTCGGGGGATGGCGAGCCGGTCGACGTCTTTAATTCATACCGAACGCCGACGGCGATTGTCGCGGCGCTTCGAGGAACGCCGCAATCTTCGAAAACATTGACGCCGTATGCGCAAACGACGCTATCAAACGCGCTGGCGGCTCAGAATCAATCCTCGCCTGCGTCGTCAGCCGGGACGTCGAGCAACGACCTTATGAACGACGCCCCGACGTCGATCCTGGACGCGTCTTTCTCGGGAACGCTCGGCGGGGGCTTGGACGATTCGACGGAAGCCGCAGACGCTTCCAGCGTCGGCGGTTCTCTTTCAGACACGTCGGCAAGCGGCGCGTCAGGCGGTTCCGGCGACGCGTTTCTGGATCAGGCGAACGCGTTGACCGCGAGCGGCGTCGTCTATAACGAGGCGGGCGTTTGCGTCGACTTCTCCAACGACGGAACGTATACGACGCTTGAACAGATAGCAAAGGAGATTGGCGTTTCTGAGCCGAGCTACTATGAAGTGGTCGCGTACCTGCCGACGACGCCGTTCTCGCGCGCTAAGACGATCGAACGACGACAGCCGACGAACGCGCGAAGAGGAATGGTCGCGACGAATAGCGGTCGCAACGGGAACGTCGCCGGCGGTCGCCGCAATTCGGGGGCGAATCCCTATGCGACCGGCGTCGCGCGCGCTCCTCGCGAACGTCGCGTAAATAACCGCGTCGCGAACGAACGGACCTCTCGCGATCGCCAGACGAGCGAGCGGACCCTTGCCGGCAGAAACGCGGCGGACCGCGACTTCTCCGACCGTCGTTCCGGCGAACGTCAGACGTCGGCGCGTCAACAGCGCGAACGAGGCGGGAACGAACGTGTTGCGAGGAATCGTAATGCGCGTGAACGTATTGGAGCGAACGGGGGAACTGGCGCCGGCGGGTTTGTTTCAAACGACGAGGGCGCGCCGATTGGCGCGGAAGTTTCGGGGATGGTCGCCGATCCGACCGGACCCGACCTGTTGGGCGTCGCGGACAACGTGTCGCCGTTCGCTTCTCCAGACGCCGGACTGACCGGCATGGGCGGCGCGGTCGGCGGAGGCTTGGGGGGCGACGGCGGTTCAACGAGTCTTGGAAGGTTTGATCCCTTTGCAATTGTCGATCAGGCAGCCGGCGAACTTCCCTACGCCGACAACGCTTTTACCGACGTCGACGCGAATCTGGACGCTGTCCTCGTTCCGGGCATGATTGCCGACCCAACGGGCGTGGGGACGGTTCAAACGCCAGATCCGACGGCGCCGCCCGCAACGCGGCAATCTCAGAAACAAACATGGATCCGCGGTAAGAAATAACGACAAGGAGCATATGAACAATGGACGCTAAAGAAAAACAGGACGCCACGTCCGCTTCTCCGAACACGCGTCAGGAAGACTCTTCGAGCGCGGCCACGCAAAGACTGTTGGAGCTTGGAAGACGTGAAACGCTCCGTGCAATTTGCGGCGCGCTCATTGTCGTCGCGCTGGGGATCGGATTCGGCAAGATCGTCGGCGTCGATTCCGCGTATGATCGCGCGATTCAGAATTATCGGCTCAATCAACTTCCGCGACAGCTGGAGGAGCGTCTCGAAAAGCTACGAGCGCGCAACCTTCCGGAAGAACGCTTTAATAAGGAAAAGGAAAGGATTCAGGCCGCGCTTCTTAACGACGCGATGAAGGCGCGCCCGACTCTTTCCGCCAACGACCGCAGCCGTTGGGCGACGATTCGCGCGCTCGTCGAAAAAGATTCGCGCGTTTATCGGTATGTTCCCGTTTTTAACGAATCTCAAAAAAAGGCTCGTGTCGAAGAGCTGGTCCTCAAGCAACCCCAAAATGACGATAACGCGGACCCTGATCGAACGTTCCGATACTACCCGGACGAGATTCTGATCAACTGCTCTTCCGATTGTCCCGAACGCTTTGAAAATGAGAAAATTAAGGGGAAGCGCTACGTCAAAAAGCTCGTTCCCTACGCGATTGACAAAGCCTGGGAGACGCCAGGTTGGGATTCGATCGACGTTGTCAAGCATGGACTTAAAGACGAAGTCTGGAATCCCGCCAATCCATCGTCCGGTTATCTCTATTCGAGCAAGCCGCCGCTTCTTCCGACGCTCATGGCTGGTCCATACTGGGTTCTTTACCATGTCTTCGGTTTGTCTCTCAAGGACGACCCGTTCCTGACGGTCCGTATTCTGCTGATATTCTACAATCTTATTCCGCTGGGAATCGCGTTCTGTTGCCTGGCGCGCGTGATCGATCTTCTGGGAGACTCCGACTGGAGCAAGATCTTCGCGCTTAGCGCGGCGCTCTTTGGCTTCTTTACGCTGACTTTTGTCGCGACGCTCAATAATCACGTGCCGGGATTTGTGGCGATCTCGATAGCGCTGTGGGCGTCGTGCGAGATCTTCTGTCGGGGAAAGAAAGACTGGTTCCATTATTTTTGCGCGGGCTTTTTTGGCGCGTTTGCCGTGATTTGCGAGTTGCCGGCGATTGTGTTTGCTGGGCTCCTTTGCGTTCTTATGCTGATTAAAAGTCCCAGAAGGACTCTGTTTATTTCGATTCCTTCGGGTCTCGTCGTTGCCGCGGCGTTTCTGGCGACTAATTATATCGCGCACGGATCGTTCGCGCCCGCTTACGCGCATAAGCGCGATCATATGGCGATGGAACACCTTCGCGAAACATGCGAGACGCCGACCAAGGAGTCGAACGAAGCGTCGAACGAAGCGGCGAACGACGTCTCGCTTGACGGCGCGGATCTCATTTTTGACGCTTCTGACTGGTATTACTACGTTTACTATCCGGCAGG
>CACYBR010000130.1 GCA_902772705.1 uncultured Planctomycetota bacterium | reverse complement strand
AATTTTGTCAGTCGTTCCAGCTGCATGACACGTTTCGCACGTTCCGCCGATCGTGACTTCGTCAAACGCGATAAACCACGTCTTAGGCTCAAGAGTTTTTTGAATAGTGGCGGCGGACTCCCTCATCAGGTCGTACAGACCTGGTTCGGACAGACAAACCGAGAATCGCTGAGGATTGAACTCGTTGGGCGTCGGCTCATAGTAGCTGATATAGACCTTATCCAACTCCTCTTTGCGAAGCGGACTGTCTTGCGGAAAAATATCAATGTTCTTAAGTATTGTTCCCTGTTCAAATTCAGCATAAAAGCCATTGCCATAATTAAACTTGTAATGCTCCCTGTATTCGGCGGGAAGCTCCCAGTTCGTTGTTTGGGAGTCCTTTTGCGGTATTTCAACAAACTGGTCGTTTACCTTTTTGAAGACTTTGACCGGAGCGCCCTCTCGCGGGATTGGCAGGAACCCCGGGCTTGAAGTCTGTATGATCTGGAGGTCGTCAAACCACAACTTCCCATTTATCGGTCCGGCTCCTGACAGCTGGATTTCAAGTCTGCCCTGCGTGACAAAGACGACGCCTGACGTCATCGTCCCCCACTGATTGGGTTCGAAGTTTTCATTGCCAGGTTTATAATCCACATAAGCGTTACTATTGGTATTGTCTGGGTTTTGGACCTTCATTTCGGCATAGTCAGCGCCGTCAATCCTGACTTTGCAGGTCACATAGTAGTATCCGTCTTCCAGTCCAGTAAAAACGCGTTTGATACCGTCAGAAGCTTTGAGCTTCGGAATTTTGACCAGAACAGAGGAAGAGCCTTCGCTGGCGCCGTCGCTCTTCTCAACGAAATTCAGCGACGTGTCAGTCTTCTCCCAATTTGCAGGAACGCTGGACCATTTTCCCTCAAAACCATCTCCAGCAACCTCGTGATCTTGGAAATTGGGATCCTCATTAATGTTGAAAGGCGCATATTCCACAAGCCTTCCTTCCACGAGCGAGGCGTCCTGAGAAAGAAACGCGTTGCAGCCGACCGCCCAGAAGGTAGGAATAATTTCGATCTCTTTCTTATTCGCATAAGCTTTCACCTGCTTCAGAAAAGAAACGCGTTCGTCGACGGTTTGAGAGAGCCTGAAAGCGTCTGGATTGGAAGCAGCCGCAACGCCGGTCGAGGCGTTAAGGGATCCGACGTACACGGTCGTCAACGGTTTGCCGTCATTTCCAAGAGCGTCGACTTTGAAGGTATAGACGGCGTCCGATTTGAGTAGGGGAACTTCGTAACAGCACTTTGAGCGATCGTCTTGACAGGGAGCGGAGATTCCCGACATGACGTTGACGTAGGTCTGACCGCCGTCTGTGGATTGAAAGACGCGATAACTCTGCGCGCCGGCGATCGGGTCCCATTCGAGATAGGCTCTGTCGAAACAATCGTCAATTTCGCACTTCCAGACTATGCCGTTGAGTTCCAATTCCTTGGCACGGTCGATAAATTGGCACAGTGGGCCGTCTTCTTTGAGCTTGATTGCGCCGTCTGTTCCGTAGTAATAGTTTAAAGGGGCTTGGTTGGAGGTTTGGTCGTACATTCCGTCGTCGTAGTAGACCCATCGCTTGACGGGGTTCCAACCAGTTTTGGAAACACTGGCGAGTAATTCTTCGACGTCATGCGAAAAAATCACGGAGTCTTCGGGCGACGTTTCGGAACAGGCGTATTCAAGCATATTCTGGTCCGACAAAGCTGCGCGCTCCGAGACGACGTTCGTTACGTCGGCGGCGACTTCCGGTCCTGACCCGTTCAAACAGATCGGGGCGCCGACCGAAGCGGACAGAACAACGGCGTCGTTCACCGTCGCGTCGAGTGGCGTCGCGGAGAGTAATTCGCGATTTTCGAGGTATTCAAAACAAAGTCGACGAGAGGAAGAGTCTTGGGATTTATTCTTCATGAAAACCGCCTCCGGGGGAATCGGTCAAGAGTGGAAAACTGTCGGGATCTGCTCGCGATGAAAGGATGTGAAAAAACGAACGCTGGAACGATGATCGAAGCAGAGAATGAGACGCGCGAAGGGGGAATCGACCGCTAAACGCGCGGTTCCTCCGTTTTGGGCCAAAGTACGCGGCTTCCGTAAATGGAGGAACGACGCAAGTCGCGCGACGACATGAAACTCCGAAAAGCGTCACGGACGCGAATCCGAAGACGAGCGCCATGCAGAAGCGTCGCGCGCCGAAATCGTGGACCGTTCCGATGAGCGCAACGTTCCAAAATCTTCGTCCCGTCATACTTGAATTTTAAACGATGGGAGTCGCAGAGACAAGACCTCCGTAAAAAGGCTCCGTCGGCTTTTACGCGTTGAAACAGGGGCGACGTATCGTGAATGATCCGGCGTTGAACGAAAAAGGGTCCTTCCGCGAGAAGAACCCTTTTCAGAAAATGGGACGACCCAGGCGTTCATGACGCTCAGAATTCTTCAAAGAGCTCTTCTTCGAAGAACTCGGCGAACGCTTCGTCGAGAGCGGCGCTGGAACTGGTTGACGGAGAGAAGGTCGTCTGATAGGTCGCGAGCGTCGATTT
>CACYBR010000129.1 GCA_902772705.1 uncultured Planctomycetota bacterium | reverse complement strand
GAGCGCGCCGCCGGCGTGGCGCTGTGCCTTGTCGTGCTGACCGTAACCGGCGTCGCGACGGCGACGGTCGTGATCGGCGCGTATTGGCTCTGTCCTGCGTTCGGCGTCGCGGTCGAGGCGTGCCTGACGTGCCAGTTGCTCGCGGCGCGCAGTCTTTACGACGAGAGCATGAAGGTCCACGCGGCGCTCGTTGGCGGGACGCTGGAGGACGCGCGCGCCGCGGTCGCCATGATCGTGGGACGCGACGTCGCGCGGCTCGATCGCGAGGGCGTGACGCGCGCGGCGGTCGAAACGGTCGCGGAGAACGCGTCCGACGGCGTGATCGCGCCGCTATGCTACGCGTTTGTCGGCGGGCCGATCCTCGGGTTCCTGTACAAGGCGGTCAACACGATGGATTCAATGGTCGGGTATCGGAACGAACGATACGAGAACTTTGGGACGGCGGCGGCGCGGCTCGACGACGCGGCGAACTACCTTCCGTCGCGACTCAGCGCGCTGCTCATGATCCTCGCGGCGTTCGTTTCCGGAAAGGACTATTCCGGGGCAAACGCGTTTCGCGTTTTCAGACGCGATCGGTATAATCATAAGAGTCCGAATTCGGCGCAGACCGAAAGCGTATGCGCCGGCGCGCTTGGCGTTCGGCTCGCGGGGGACGCGTGGTATTTCGGCAAGCTCGCGCGCAAGCCGTATATCGGCGACGCGACTCGGGAGATTGAGCCGCGCGATATTCCCAGAGCGTGTCGGCTCATGTTCGTCGCGGAGGCGATCTGCATGACGCTGGGCATGACGGCGCTTGTCGTCGTCGCGCTCGTCGGCGCGTGATTTGCGTTTAACGTCGATTGAGATAAGAAGAGAAATGATTCACGGCGGCGACATATACGGTCGGAAGGTTCGCTACGATTTCTCCGTGAGCGTCAACCCGAGTCCGCGGCCCGAGGCGGTTCGCGACGCGATGGTTGCTGCGGCGGAGCGCGTCGAAGCCTATCCCGATATTATGCAGCGTGAATTTCGCGAGAAGCTCGCGCAATTCGAACGCCTTGAGCCGGACGAGATCTGGGGCGGAAACGGCGCGTCGGAGCTGCTGATGGGAATCGCATACTGGTTGAGGCCAAAGCGCGCGGCGCTCCTCGCTCCGTGTTTTTACGGTTATCGCCATGTTCTTTCCGCGCTGGGAGACTGCCAGATCGTCGAGTTCCCGCTCGACCTAACTCGCGGCTTTGTCCTTTCGGAGGAGTTCCTGGACTGGCTCGCGGTCGTCGACGTCGACGCCCTCTTTATTGCCAATCCGAACAATCCCACGGGCAGGCTCGTAGCGCCCGGGCTCATGGCGCAGATTCTGGCGCGTTGCCGGGACGCGGGCGCGGCGGTCGTGCTCGACGAATCTTTCCTGCGGACGTCGAGCGGCGGACGAAGCGAGCGTCGACGCCTTGCCGAGTTTCCGAACCTCTATGTCGTGGACGCGTTTACGAAGCTCTTTGCGATACCTGGGGCGCGCGCGGGCTACGTGGTTTCGACGGCGGAGAATATCGCGGGGGTGAGGAGCCGTCTTCCGGAATGGAATATGTCGTCGTTTGCGACGTCGGCGGCGCTCGCGTGTCTTGAGACGATGGCGACGACCGATTTTGTCGCGGAGTCGGTTCATACCATCGAGCGGGAACGACGCTATTTGACCGACGCGTTGCGGAGCATGGGACTGCGCGTCTTTGATTCGGATACGAATTTTCTCCTGTTTTACAGCGAGACGCCGCTTGCGCGCGCGCTGCTGACGAAGGGGATCCTCATTCGCGACTGTCGGAATTTCGCGGGATTGACGGCCGGTTTCTACCGGATCGCGGTTCGCGCGCGCGCGGAGAATGAGATTCTCGTCGCCGCGATAGCTGAATTATTGGGAGAGGTTCGATGAAGATAGAACATGTCGCGCCGGAGGATATTGAGAAACGAAGCTTCGAGATCATTTCCGAAGAGCTTGAACGAAGGGGCGTCGCGATTCCCGCGGACAAGGCGTTTGTCGTCAAGCGGGCGATTCATACGACCGCCGATTTTGACTTTGCCGACAGCCTTGTCTTCTCTCCGAACGCGATTCCGACCTTTGCCGCGCTCGTCCGGGAAGGCGCCGTGATCGTGACGGACACGAACATGGCGCTCGCGGGTATCAATAAGACGGAGCTTGCGAAGTACGGCGGCGACGTCAGGTGCTGGATGGCCGACCCCGACGTTGCGCGCGAAGCGAAGGAGCGCGGCGTTACGCGCGCGGCGGCGAGTATGGAGCGCGCTGAAAAGCTCGAACGACCCGTGATCTTCGCGATTGGCAACGCGCCGACCGCGCTCGTCAAGCTTCGCGAAGCGTACGACTCGGGCCGCTGTCGTCCGCGCTTTATCGTCGGCGTTCCGGTCGGGTTTGTGAACGTCGAGGCGGCGAAGGAGGCGATTATGGAGACGACGATCCCCTTCATTGTCAACCGCGGACGCAAAGGGGGCAGCGCGGTCGCCGCGGCGATCTGCAACGCGATACTTTACGAAATGCGCAAGGGGACGTTATGAGAAGCGGTTTCACGACGGGCAGCTGCGCGGCGGCGGCGGCGAAAGCGGCGGCGCTGATGCTCCTGACCGGCGGCGTTAAGGAACGGATACGGATCGACACGCCCAAAGGCGTCGGCTTTGAAACGACGCTGCTTGGAATCGAGCGACGCGCGGATTCGGTCAAGTGCGGCGTTATGAAGGACGGCGGCGACGATCCGGACGTGACGACCGGCGCGATTGTTTACGCGCGCGTAAGCTATGGCGACGGCGACGACGGCGAAGTCGCGATCGACGGCGGAGAAGGCGTCGGCCGCGTAACGAAGCCGGGACTGGATCAGCCCGAGGGCGCGGCGGCGATCAATTCCGTGCCGCGCGCCATGATCGCCAAGGAGGTCCGCGAAGTCATGACGCTCCTCGATTATCATGGCGCGCTCAACGTGGAAATCTCCGTGCCCGGCGGCGCGGAGCTTGCGCGTTCGACCTTTAATCCTCGCTTCGGAATCGCAGGGGGCGTCTCCATTTTAGGGACCTCCGGCGTTGTCGAGCCGATGAGCGTGCAGGCGATTCTCGATACGATCCGCGTCGAGCTGCGTCAGAATCGCGCGCTCGGCAGGACGAAGATTGTCGTCGTGCCGGGAAATTACGGGCTCGAATTCATCAAAGAGCGCTTTTCGTACGATCCTGACCGCGCGACGAAGTGTTCCAACTTTATCGGCGACACGATCGATATGGCGGCGGAGCTGGGGATTACGGAGCTGCTCCTGTGCGGTCATCTCGGCAAGCTCATTAAGACGTCGGGGGGAATCATGAACACGCATTCAGGGGCGGGAGACTGCCGGATGGAGCTCATGGCGTCGACGGCGATCCGCGCGGGCGCGTCGCTCGAGAGCGCGCGGAGGATCCTCGACTGCGTCGCGACCGAGGCGGCGTATGACGTCGTTTGCGAGGAAGGACTCGGCGCCGCGTTCACGCTGCGCATGATGGAACGAATCGACTTTTACCTGAAGAAGCGCGCGGCGGGCCGGCTCGCGATCGAATGCGTCGTCTTTACGAAGACGCATGGGATAATCGGTCAGACCCCCGGCGCGGCGGCGATGATGAAGAGGATTGTGGAGGCAAGCGTATGACGGACAAGGCGCGAACGACGGTTCATTTTGTCGGCGCGGGTCCCGGCGCGCCCGACCTCATAACGGTCAGGGGCGCCGAGCTCTTAAAGCGCGCTCAGGTTGTGATTTACGCAGGTTCGCTCGTCAATCCCGCGCTCTTGGAATACTGTCCGGCCGCGAAGGTCTACAACAGCGCGACGCTGACGCTTGGCGAAATCGTCGCGATCGTCGAGGCGGCGAGCAGGGCAGGGCTCGAGGTCGTGCGCCTGCATACTGGGGACCCGAGCGTCTACGGCGCGATCCGCGAGCAGATGGACGAGCTCGATAAGCTGGGAATCGGGTACGACACGTGTCCCGGCGTGACCGCGTGCTTTGGCGCGGCGGCGAGTCTCGATTTGGAATACACGCTTCCGGGCGTTTCGCAGTCCCTCGTAATCACGCGCATGGCGGGCAGGACCGAGGTTCCGCCGCTCGAGAGCGTCGAGAGCTTCGCGGCGCATCAGGCGTCGATGGCGATTTACCTGAGCGCGTCGGCGGTCGACAAGCTCGCGGAGCGACTGATCGCCGGCGGGTATTCTCCGGAGACGCCCGCGGCGATTGTTTATAAAGCGACGTGGCCCGACGAGAAGAAGATCGTCTGCACGATCTCCAGACTCGCCGACGCCGCGCGTGAAAACCATATCACGAAGACGGCTCTGATCCTTGTCGGCGACGCGATTGAGCCGTCGCGCTATGAGAAATCGCGGCTCTATGCCGCCGACTTCTCGACGGAATTCCGAAAGGCTTCTGAATGATTATTCGCGTTTGCGCCTTTACAGATAAAGCGGTCAGGCTGGCGGAACGGATCGCGGAAGCGTTTCCGGACGATTTCGTCGAGCTTTGGCGGAAGGACGTCGCGCTTTCCGAGTGGCTCGAGGAAGCATTCGCGATTCACGCGCCGATCGTCTTCGTTTCCGCCGTCGGAATCGCGGTTCGGTTGCTCGCGCCCTGCGTCAGACGGAAAGAGAGCGACGTCGCGGCGGTCGTCGTCGACGAGCTCGGACGCTTCGCGATCCCGATCCTCTCGGGTCACCTCGGCGGCGCGAACCGCCTCGCGGAGACGCTCGCGCGGCGAATCGGCGCGACGCCCGTGATCACGACGGCGACCGATCTCAACGGTCTCATGGCGATCGACGTCTTTGCCGCAGAAAACGCGATGCGTCTGAGCGATCCGCG
>CACYBR010000128.1 GCA_902772705.1 uncultured Planctomycetota bacterium | reverse complement strand
GCGGAAATCGGTCTTTCGGTCCGCACGACGAACTGTCTTGACGAGCAGGGGATTTCAACGGTCGCCGACCTTCTCAAGTGCCGTCGTCAGACGTTGTTGAACATTCCGAATTTTGGCGAAAAGACGCTTGAGGAGGTCTTCAAGGCGCTCGAACGACTTGGTTTTGTCCGAGCAGAACGTCGACATGGCGAAGGCGGCTACGCGCCGGAGGAAGCGCAGGCGCTCGTCGACGACGCTGAAGACAAGAAGTGAGCGCGTTGAGAAAAGCGCGCCGGGAACGCCGTCGTCGGCGCGTCTGAAGGAGAAAAGATGACCGAGCAAACGAAGTCTAAATCGACCGCGTCGCTACGTCGCTTCGTTTTTCTTGCGCAGTGGCGTCTTTCGGAACTCTTCGCTTTCTCCATGATTTTTGCGCTTGGCGTCCTGATCCTCGTGATTCACCTCTCGACGTGGGGCGTTCAGGCGCATAAAGAGGCGAAATTTCTCGCGGCGACCCGGTGCGTCGTCGAGCGCTCTTCGGTGCGGCCCGATCCTCACGCGCCGCAAAAACGGTTTCGTCCCGAGGTTACGATACGTTACGAGGCGAACGGCGAGTCCTTTACGACGACGACGTTCGACCGGTTGACCCTTACCGACGACAAGGGGTACACGTACGATTTCGTCGGGGCGCAGGAGGCGATCCGCCCTTACCGTCAGGGCGTGACGACGGTATGCTGGGTTCGAACGGACGATCCGACGAAGGCCGTGCTCGTGAAGCGTTCGACGATCTGGGGCTGGGTCTTTCTCGTGATTCCGACGCTGCTGATGGCGTCGGGCGGCGTTCTCTTCTGCACTCGGATCTATGACCGGGTCTTCTCGCAGGAGGCGCGCGCGAGCGTGAAGCGTCAGTCGACGCGTTATCCCACGATACCGAACGTCGGATCGGCGGACGAGAATCCCGGGGTCGAGCTTTCGCGACGCCTTGTTCCCGACGCGCGTTCGACGTTTGCGTTCAGCATGGCGGCGTTCGGGACGATCGTGTGGAATCTCGCGGCGTGGACGATCTTTATCTACGTTCTGTCGACCTCGAAGACGCGGGGAGACGCGATCTCGTCGTGGCTCTTTTTCTTTATCTTCTGCGGACTGGGTCTGGTCTTTGCGTGTCGGATGTGGACGCGATTCCAGATCGAACGCGTGGTGGGTTCGACGGATCTTGAAATCTCCGCGTTTCCGGTTTTGCCGGGTCGCAAGGTTCAGTTCTGTCTTTTCCTGCGCGGACGTATGCGCGCCAAGCGCCTCGACGTCTTTCTGAAGTGCGAAGAAATCGCGCGTTACGTTCAGGGAACGAACTCGATCGTACACCGACATGAAGCGTATTGTTCGACGCTCTTTACGAAATACGGACTTGACGTTCCTTCGGGTCAGTCTCAGCTTGAGCGCTTCAGCACGACGATACCGATCGGGGCGACGCCGTCGTTTCGCGCCGAACACAACGAGATTCGGTGGAAGGTCTCGCTCCAGATGGAATTTGGCGACGGCGGGACCTTCTCGCGCGATTTCGAGATAATCGTCTATCCGTTTGTGCCGAAGGAACGCTGAACGCCCACAACGGCGGTTGGCAGAATCAGACGCCGCGTCGGGTCGAGCGCGCGGCGTTTTTTTGTTTCTTGTTTCTTGCGTTCGCGTTAATCTGTTAAGAGGAAGACGATTCCGAACGAGATCGCCCAGAGCGCCCAGTTGATCGTCATGAGAACGGCGACCTTCTCTCGATTTTGAAATTTCTCGATCCTGATAGCGAAGAAAATGAGAAGGATCGGCGTTAGAAACGCCTGAAATTTGTTTGCCATGAGGAGATAGATAAGCGTCTTCAGGACGAAGAGCGGAGAATTGAAGACCAACGCTGCGGTGAGGTTCGGCGCCAGCAACTGAATCACGATAGTAAGATACAGGAACGAACTGACGACGAGCCAGTAAATCGACAATCGGTTTGCCAAAGACGTTTTCATGAATCCGCTCCTTTCTCCAGAGCCGGTTCCGGGACGTTTTCTTCTTCTTCGCGCGCGTCGGATTCTGCGGCGTCGGTTTC
>CACYBR010000127.1 GCA_902772705.1 uncultured Planctomycetota bacterium | reverse complement strand
TTTTAGCGTTCTTTGCATTCTTTTTCGCCTCCTCCCAATCGCCCCTGCGTTTAAGATCGCGGGCATAAACGGAGAAGCAACATCCGACGACGCCCGGAATCATGCATCCGGCAGCGTCACGAAGATATTCGGCACGAGATAGTCGTTGCCGATATCCTCAGCAGGAGGACCGGAACAGGCGTCCTGAGTCCCGATCGGCGAAGGGGCGTCCTGAATCTTGAGCGGTTCGCCTTTGAAAGAGGCGCCGCAACGTTTGCAGAAATTGGCGCCGTCTTTGTTCAGAACGCCGCATATTCGGCAATACATAACCCGATCCCCTATATCGAAACTTTAGATTGAAGAAAGAACAAAAGGCCTTTTATCCCAAGGATACATATCAGGGCGGGCAGCCCAATCCCCAGAGTGACGAAGAACAAGATTTTGGCGGTCTTTGCCTTTGCTCTCGCTTCCTCCCAGTCCCCTTTGCGCTTGCGTTCGAGCGCAAAGGAAGAGAAGCATATTCCTATAATGCCAACGGTTACCCCCCAAACGCCCAAGCAACATGCGGCCAAAATCGTCGCGAGGATATTCGGTACGAGGTAATCGTGGACGACTTCCTGCGTGGAAGGGAACGCCGGAGCGGCGAAGGGATTATGGAGCGCGTCGTCGCACGGCGCGCCGCATTCATTACAGAAGAGCGCGTCGTCGTCGTTCAGAGAACCGCAGCGTTGACAGTACATGGCGTTTCCTTTATCAAGTCGTCGTGGTCAAAGCGCACGGCTACGAGGGCGAACTAGTCCGGAACGCCGCCGAGAGCAACGAAGTAAAGGAACATGGCGGCGGGAACCGCCCCGACCACGAGGGTAAGCCAGAACATCGATTTTGCATTCTCCGCTTCCACTCCCGCCTGAACCCAGTCGCCTCTGCGTTTGGCGCCGCGCGAGGCGACCGAGTAGGCGATTCCGACGATTCCGAGAATTGGACAGCACAAGAGCGTCACGAGGATATTCGGAATAAGATAATCGTTGACGACGTTCTCCGACTGAGAATCGTCATCGTCGCCAAGGAAAACCTCGTTTCCACGTGAAAATCTGCCGTTTAAAGGCTTCATGACATTCCTCCTTCAATTCGTTGTCAGAATTGAACGAACGACGCTGCAAGCTTGAAACAGCTTTAGTAATACCCCGCCTCGCCAGCCCCGACAAAGAGGGCAAAGCCAAAGTAAGCAATATTCATCACCAAACCTGTGCCAAAAGCGATCCAGAACATCAGTCTTGCGGTTTCCGCTTTCGACGCCGCGTCAGCCCAGTCGCCTCTGCGAGAGGCGCCGCGCGAAAGAATTGCACAGACGATTCCGATAATGCCGAAAATTCTGCAACAAAAGATCGTCGCGAGGATATTCAGAACGAGATAGTCGCTACCGACGTCCTTATTATGAGGAACGACGGCATAGGGATTAGCGCCCGGGCCGTCGCCAGAAGGAGCGCCGCAGTTAGGACAGAAATTGACGCCGTCGTCGAGAGGAGCGCCACATCGTTCGCAATACATAGCATGTTCCTGTTATGGAGGCGGTTATGCGGTTCTGAAAAACGACGCTCTTAAAACGAACGTCGCCCAAAGTCAAGGTTCATTGTAACGCTCCAACGCCGTCGCCGTCAAGAAAGGAGCCGATATTTATTCGGCGCTGAGAGAATCGCTATTGACGGGAAACGTAAAGTACGTGTCCGGATAGGGTTCGTTTTCAAGGGTAAAGTGCCACCATTCCTCTGGAATCGGTCGGAATCCCCGGGCCGTCATGGCGTCGCGCAGGATGAGACGGTTTTCAAACTGCTCCTTCGTGACGCCGTCAAAATCAGGATGGCTCAAGACTCCGAAGAAATCGAACGTCCCTCCCATGTCGACTTCCTTCTGCGTCGACATGTCAAAGAGCGTGAGATCGACCGTGCTGCCGCGGCTGTGCCCGGAACGCTCCGCGACATACTCTTGAGGGACGATCTGGTCCTTCTCCAGATCAGGGTAGAAAAACGGCTTCATCCGCGTGTCGTCGGGGTCCTGCGCCCATCGCATGAAATGGTCGACCGCCATTTTGGGTCGATATGCGTCGTAAACTTTGAGACGATAGCCTTTATGCTTGAGGTCGTCAGCGACCAGTTTAAGGGCTTCGGCGGCCTCTTTTGTCATGAAGGCGAGCGGTTCTTCGTAGCCGTCGATCCGTTCCCCGACGAAGTTAAAGGTGGAATAATACCGGATCTCCAGAATGACGTCGGGCACGACGTCGGTCAGGAGTACAAAGCCAGAGGAATCGTCGGAAACCTTCGTTCCGTCGTCGAGAGTCGTCTTCGCGCCGGGTTGCGGCTCCTCCGCGGCGCCCGGACGGCAGAACGCAACGACTCCGACGACGATGAAAAGCGCAACGACGAGTCGGGACGCTTCGTACCAGAACATTTTATTTTCAAAAGCGTTCGGAAATGGGCGCATAACGTATTCTCCCTGGTCAGAGTCGCTCTGCGACGTTTGAGCAAGCGTATACAAGTTCAAGAGCTCTCATGGGCACGGGCCAGCCGGGGGCCGGAGCCATTCGCAACAATCAAACGGCAAATTTCGCGCGATCATGAAGACGACGACAAGCGCGAGATAGACGAACGCGACCGTCAACGAACCGCGCCGATAGGGAAAACGCTCGTGCCAGAGGTCGTAGAAATGGAGGACGATCTGGATCGCCAGAGGCGGCAGCAGAACGACGAGCAGCGGATTATAACGAAAAGCGCCGACGACGTCGCCGCACAGGAGTCGTCTGGTCGCACGGGTCGAGCCGCATCCAGGGCAGTAGATTCCGGTAAGCTCGTGAAAGAAGCATGGAGGGAGCTTGATCCGGGTCGGCGAGAACCTTGAGAGGATCAGCGCGGCGCCCGAGGCGGCGGCCAAAAAAAGAAAAAGAACGAGCACAAAACGCCAATGCTTTCGCATATCGTACCCGCTCCTTTTCTCTCGTTTACATCATGTTGGAATCAGAAGAAGGGAGCAGCGGAATCACTGTTCAAGAAGCTTCTTCATATTGGCAACGTTAGTCCGAACAGCGTCGCAGCTCTTGGCGAAGAGGGCTTTTTCTTCGAGGGTCATATCGAGCGAGACGATCTTCTTGACGCCGCCGTCGCCGAGGACGACCGGAACGCCGACGTAATATCCGCCGACGGAGTATTCCTGATCGCAGAAAGCGACGCATGCGAGGACGCGGTTTTCGTCGTTGACAATCGCCTTGACCATCTTCATGGAGGAAGCGGCGGGCGCGTAATAAGCGGAGCCGGTGCCGAGGAGGTTGACGATCTCGCCGCCGCCAACGCGAGCGCGCTGGGTGATCTCAGCGAGTCGATCCTTCGAGATGAGCTGGGTGACGGGCACGCCGGCGACGGAGGCGCAACTCGCGAGCGGGACCATGGAGTCGCCGTGTCCGCCGAGGAGCATCGCGTGGACGTCCTGAACGCTGACGCCGAGTTCCATCGCGATGAAGGTGCAGAAACGCGCGGCGTCGAGGACGCCAGCCTGACCAATGACGCGGCTGTGCGGGAAACCGGTGACGTCGCACATTCGCTGAACCATCGTGTCGACCGGGTTGCTCACGACGATGACGACGGCGTTGGGGCTCGTCGCCTTGATCTGTTCGCCAACGGAGCCGACAATTTTAGCGTTCGTGGCGAGGAGGTCGTCGCGGCTCATGCCGGGCTTACGCGGAATACCGGCGGTCACGACGATGACGTCGCTGTTGACCGTGTCGGCGTAATCGACCGTACCGTGAACGCCGCCGGAATATCCGAGGACGGGAGCGGCTTCCGCGAGGTCAAGAGCTTTGCCCTTGGGCATGTCCTTCGTCGCAGGAATATCGAGAAGATAAACGTCGCCCAAACCTTCCATTGCGCAATACTGAGCGCAAGTGGCTCCTACGTTGCCCGCGCCGATGACAGTGATCTTCGCACGTTTCATTTAATTTGCCTCCGTTAGACAATATCCAAAATAATACTGAGTCGTACGCGCCAGGACCGCGCGGAGCGCCGGTCCTCGTCGCCAGACGCGGCGATCGCGGAGCGTCCGGAATCTATAGCGCCGCTCGTCATTTTAATCAAAACGCCCTTTTTCGCAAGAGCAACCAAAAAAATCATTAGGTTTCGTCATACGATCGGCTCGTCCATGTACGCGTTCCACTTTGAGGAGGTCATACGCACTCTCATGACGACCTCGGCAAAGGCGTCGATCGCGCGGTCAATCTCTTCCTCCGTCGTGTAGCGGCTGAGGCTGAAGCGGAAATTCCCCTGAAGCGCGCCGATAGGAACGTCCATGGCGGTCAGGACGTGGGACGGTTCGAGGGATCCGGAGGTGCACGCCGAACCGCTGGAAACGCAAACGCCGCGCTCCGACATGAGGACAAGGATCGCCTCCCCTTCCGCGCCGTAGACCGCGACGTTGAGCGTGTTGGGCGTGCGCGGCGAATTCTTACCGTTGACGACGATATACGGGACGCGCTCTTCGATCGCCGTTTGGAGCTTATCGCGGAGCCGCGCCATTTTCTGCCCGTTCTCGACGATTTTATCGCGTTCGAGTTCGAGCGCCTTCGCGAGCCCCATAATATAGGGGATGTTCTCCGTGCCCGCGCGTCGACCGCGTTCCTGATGACCTCCGAGCATAAAGGGCTCGAACGCGACGCCGCGGCGAACAAACAGGACGCCGACGCCCTTGGGCGCGTGGATCTTATGCCCGCTGAAGGAGAGCATGTCGACGTTTTTGAACGCGCCGGAGAGCGAGTCGTCTCCTTCTGGGTCGCGCGACAAATCGACGGGAAGCTTCGTGATCGACTGGGTCGCGTCGACGTGGAAGACGATTTTCGGATCGGTCTGTTTGACAATGCGGGACAGCTTTTCGATCGGGAAGACGACGCCCGTTTCGTTATTGGCGTGCATGACGGAGACGACGGCGGTCTCGCCGGGTCGCAGCGCGTGGACAAATTCCGCCATATTGATGGCGCCGTCCTTGTCGACGCCGATATAATCGACGTGATATCCGTCTTTTTCAAGTCTTCGGCAGACCTCCAGAACGGCGGGATGCTCGACCTTTGTCGTGACGACGCGGTTGCGTTTCGGGTCCGCCTTGATCGCGGCGCGGAGCCCGCCAAAGAGCGCGGCGTTGTTGCTTTCAGTGGCGCAGGAGGTAAAGATAATCTCGTCGGGAAACGCCGCGCCGAGCGATTTTGCGACGGATTCGCGCGCCGCGTCGAGCTCTCGCGCGAGCATGAGCGCGGGCTCGTACATCGAACTGGGATTCCAGTATTGATCCCTGAGATACGCCTGTATCGTCTCAACGACCTCCGGGGCGACCCGGGTCGTGGCGTTGTTGTCCAGATAAATGAACTGTTTCGATTCTTGCGTCATCGTCTCTACCTCGCATTTCTCCGCCAAAAGCGGCGTTTCGTCGCCGCGACGGCTCGTCCTGAACCGGCGTTGGATCTTCATTATAACCCGTCGGGATTCTTTGAATAGACCGAGAGAATTCGTCGTAAAACCGCCGCCGCACGCCGACGCAACGGCGCGGTTCTGGTTGTAACTCATGAGTCCAAGACCTATAATAGAGTCGGCAGACGTCGTGATCGGTCGCCTCAGTCAGTTCCTGTCAAAGTATGAAAGGAGCCGACAATGACGCAGAAGCCTGCCGTAGGAGACAAACGCGATTCAACAGAGTCGAAAAGGAAACGGCAGACGCCGCTTCGGGGCGCTGGAGGTTGTCGGGAACTCGGAAGCGCTCGAAAATCCCGATCAACTCGTCGCTATCTCCCGGCGCGTGATCGGGAACAACGACTTGTCCGAATACACTCAATATCGCCATTTTCCCATATCGCCAATGGAGCCGTCATGACAGAACAATCTTCTGATCTGGAGAATCTGGAATATGAAAAGGCAAAAGACGGCGTCGTCGTCACAGGGTATAACGGCGATCCGGAAACGGTCGTTATCCCGGACACGATCGACGGCGCGCCGGTTGTCA
>CACYBR010000126.1 GCA_902772705.1 uncultured Planctomycetota bacterium | reverse complement strand
TCGCTCTCCGGCGACTACGTCTACAATCAGGACGTGATGCTCACGAACGTGCTGAGCTTCAACGTCAAGGCGTGGGATCCTGACGTCAACGACTACATCGACCTCGGCTACAACCTTGGCGACGATTCTTTGATTCCAGGGCAAGAATGGAAATACAGCGATCCCAACGACCTGTGCTCGGGCGGGTATTATCTCCATCGCCCCGTTTCGGCCAATCCCGATAACGGCTCCAACCTCACGAACGTTCCCATGCCGTGCGTGTACGACACATGGTCGGAACAGTATCAGCGCGATCTTTATCTTTACGATCAGGCGCAGCAGGCGAAAGACGCGTCCTACAAGCCCTACGCCGATCCGAACGGAACGATCTCCGATATCGCGCTCGACGGCGAGATTTCTTCGGCGCAGCTCAAGGACTATCCGCCTCCGTACAGCGTGCCGCTCAAGAGCCTTCAGATTGAACTTCGAGTTTTCGATCCTCGCAGCAAGCAGATTCGCAATCAGACGTTCGTCGTCGATTTGACCAAATAACTTCCGTCATGCGCCGTCGTGACGACGCTTTAAGACACGCGCCTTCCGAGAACGATTTTCGGAGGGCGCGTTTTTTTTTGCGCTTGAACGCTTGAAATCGCGTCCGGCGTTTCTTACAATTCCTTCCGTCGCGCGCCGTGCGCACGTTTGCTTTTTTACGTTGTTCCGTTCATGAGGATCATTGACTATGACGACTCGTTTTTCCGCGCCCGCCACTTCTTTTGCTCCGTCGCGTCGCGATTTCCTCAGGCTTGGCGCCGCGTCCGCGTTTTCTCTGGTCTGCGCGCCGTTGAGCGTGGCGACGGCTCAGGAAGAAAATTCTTCGCCGATCGTCCTGCGCGTCGCCGTTATGAGCGACGTTCATTTTCCTGGAACCACGGACGCGAAAGAGTATAAGCGTTTTCAGCGCGCTATCCGGTTGGTCTACGAATACTCCGCGAAACATAAGGACTACGACCGTTTTGACGCGCTCATGGTCGTCGGCGATATGTCCAATCACGGGACTGAAAACGAGATCGGACTCTTCAAGAAGACAATGGACGAAGAGATCCATGGCGAGACGAAGACCCTTCTGTGCATGGGAAATCACGAGTTTTACGGCGGCGGCCACGAGCTGTGGCGCAAGACGTTCGGCGTCGAGCCAAACGCGCGCTATGAGGTCAACGGATTCCAGTTCGTCGCGGTTTCCCCGGAGAAGGGATCGATGAAAGACGGCGACTACCTGTACGCGCTCGACTGGTTCCGGAAAGAGCTTGCCGACGCGGTCGCCGCCGATCCCGCCAAGCCGGTCTTCGTCTTTCAGCATTATCCGGTCTCGCCAACCGTCTACGGCGGGCGTGGCTATGACGACTGGGGGCTGAAGGATCTCTTCGACACGCTCCAGCAGTATCCGACCGTCGTCAATTTTTCCGGGCACACGCATTATCCTTTGACCGATCCCCGCGTCGCATGGCAGGGGAATTTCACCGCGTTCGGGACGAGCACGCTCAGCTATATCTGCCACGGGGGGGAACACGGTCGCTATGAAGAATATCCGGCAGGGAGCGGCGAGTACGCGGAATTCTATATCATGGAGGTTCATGCCGACAATACCGTGACGCTCCTGCCGTATAATCTGGCGCAGGACGCGTTCTACGAGTTCGCGTACGTCGTCGCGCCCGGGAAGTCGGAGACCTACTCCTATACGGACTCTCGTTATTTCAACTCCGCGCGGCCCGTTTGGCGCGCCGGGGCGGCGCTCAAGCTGCTTGAGACGTTTGATTACGGCGTTGACGTCGAGATCCCGCAGGCGAGCTGTCCGGACGTCGTTCATTCTTACCGATGCGAGCTTCAGCGGCGCGACAAGGCCGGAAACTGGGTTTTCGAAGCGCCGCAATTCTTCCGCGCGCGTTATTACGATCGACCCGTTCCAGAAACGACCGTCGCGAACGTCGATTTCCTCGTGCCGGACTCCGAGTATCGCGCCGACTTCTTCGCGCTCAATCCTTTCTGGCGCGCGAGCGAAACGCCGCTGACGCTCCAATTCAAAACCTCCGCCGAACCGGACGAATCGGTCGACCGCCATGCCGAACGACCCGACGCCAACTTTATAGACGCGCGCGTTGTCGACGGGAGACTGGTCAACGCGGCGGTCAATACGCGAGAGAAGCAGATACCGCTCGAGATTCACGGCGACGTTCCGCTCGTCGACGACGCCGAGCTCGGCGCGAAGGTCGCGGTCTTTACGGGCTCG
>CACYBR010000125.1 GCA_902772705.1 uncultured Planctomycetota bacterium | reverse complement strand
TTTACGTAAAGCCCCCGTTTTATCCAAAGTTTGAAATCAACGTCCCCTCGATCCAGTTATACGCCTCGTTCCCTGTCGCGCAACCATTTTATGGATTTTTTTCAAAAATGGTCGATCGTTCTTAAACCCTTCTCTCTGACGGTCGGACGTTTGAGCCTTTCTCGCATGAGCCGTCGTCAGTTCGGCCGAGCCGGTCTGGCGACGGCTCACGCTTCTTGCAACGTCGTCCCCGTTTCTTTAAAATGAACCGCGCGCCCATTCGCGCTTCCACGCTTTTCAACGCAACAAGGAGCTCACTCATGAAAACGTCGCGTCGCGATTTTTTAACCCAGTTCAGCGTCGGGCTCGGCGCCGCTTCTCTGACGTCATTCGCGCGCAGCGCCGACGAAAAAACGCCGTCGCTGCCGGTCGCGGGTCCGGAAGGACGCCGCAGGATCGACTCGCAATCGCGCCAGTTTCACCTCTCCGTCACGGCGGGCGAAGTCCTCTACGACGGACTGCAGGAAAACGGAAAGCCCATGCCGCCGAATCCCGACGCGACGACCATGACGGCGACGACCATGATCGACCTCTGGAAAGAGGCGGGCGTCGCCGATCTCTGGCTCAACCCGTATCATGTCGGCGTCTTTCCCGACGAGGCGAATTTCGACCGCGCCGTCCGTCGTTCGCTCGACGCCGGATATCGCGTGCACTTCATCTCCGTGCCGGTCGGGCATCCTGGCTCGCAGCCGCCCGAGGCGCTTCGCGCGCGCTGGAAGCCGTACGAGCATTTCAACGGCGCGACGGCGTGGGGCGTCTCCGTCCACGAAGGCTGCGCCGAGGAATGCGTCAAATCGACGCGCGTCATCGCGGATAAATACGGCCCGTGCGACCTCTTCCTCGACGACGATTTCCGCTTCGCGCTCCAGCCGGAGAACGTCGGCGGCTGCGTCTGCCCCTCGTGCAAAGCGGACTTCATGCGCAAGTCGGGCTTCTCAGAACCGCGGTGGGACGCGCTGCTCGCCGATCTGCGCGCGTCAAAGGATACGAAGGACGCGCGAACATGGCTCGATTACTTCTGCGACCGCATGACGCAAACGTTCCGCGACGCCCAGGCGATCGCGCCCGAAATCGACCTCGGCGTCATGGTCATGGGCATGGGCTCCGAAAAGGCAGGGCTGCGACTCGACGACTATCGCGGCGCCCTCTTCCGCGTCGGAGAATGGATGTTCACCAACGCTCAGTATGATTCCACGAAGAACAAGACGATCGAACTCTACAGCGTCCTGTTCCATCGCCGATTCGTCGAGCCCGGCCGCGCCTTCAGCGAAACGACGATTATTCAGGACCTCTCGGCGGAAAACTACGTCTCCAAGCTCTCATACTCCACGCTCGGCGACGTCCGCAACACGATGTTCATGTGCCCGATCCCCGCGAGCTACTGGAGCCTGATCGCCCCGAGAATGAAGAAGGAAAAGAAGTTCCATTCTTACCTCTACGGCGCCAGGGCGCGAGGACCCTTCAAGCACTTCTGGGGCCTCGCCGACCGATACTGCGCGGGCTACAACGCCTACTCGCTCTTCCTCGCGACGGGCGTTCCCTTCGAGGTCTGCGACGAGCTTCCGAAGGACGGCTGGACCTTCCTTGGCGACTACTCCGCGCAGGAGATGGAACGCGGCGAGCTCCATTCTCCGGGGACGCAATGCGTCGCGCGCGTCAGGTCCGAAACGGGACGTTTCCAGCAGGTTCCCGAGACGTTCGAGGAGCTCTTCAAGTTCCGCAGAACGATTCTGCCGAAGCTTCAGGAGGGCGGAATCCCCTACGTGGAAGAGGAGACGCCCGTCGTTCTTGGCTGGTATCCCGACGCGGACGCGTGCTATCTCTTCAACGCAGAAAAGCAGGACAAGGACGTCACGCTGCGTTGGGGCGCTCAGAAGCTCGCCATGACGCTCAAATCGCTCGATTCGGCGCTCGTGCTCGGCGGCGAGTCGCTCCGCCTCGTCTGACGTCGTAACGCCCGCGCTAACGAAAACGCCGCGACCGGTTTAACGCCGCTCGCGGC
>CACYBR010000124.1 GCA_902772705.1 uncultured Planctomycetota bacterium | reverse complement strand
TTCTCCTCCGTTTTCTCCTCCGTTTTCTCCTCCGTTTTCTCCTCCGTTTTCTCCTCCGCTTTCTCCTCCGCTTTCTCCTCCGCCTTTTCGTCTTCTTCGACCTCGGTCATAATTTCGGTCGTCTCGCGCCACGGCTTGTTTTCCTTGTAGGATTCAAGCTCTTTTTTGAGGTCTTCGAGATTCTCGTCGTTGTCCTCGGTCGCGATATCAACGCCCTTCTGCGCCCAGCTTCGCGCGCTCTCGAAATCGCCGTTCTCCGCGTAGGCGGCCGCGAGCGTGCTGAGGATATGCGCCTTAGTGTACTGCGTGCCCTCCGCCGCCTTTTTGCCGTACTCGAGCGCCAGCGCGGCGTCGCGGTACTGGTCGTCCGGGCAGGTCCCCAGCAGCCACGAGTAATTGTTCAAGACGCCCGTGTCCTCCGGGTCGATCTCAAGAAGCTCGGCGTAGATTCTCTTCGCCTCGCCCCAATGTCCGTAGAAAAGCTCCATATCGGCGAGAGAACGAAGAATCTCGACGTTCTTGGGGTCTTTTTCGAGTTCCTTTTTGAGCATTTCGGAGGCGCGCTTGTAATGGCCCTGTTTTGAAATCACGAACGCAATCTGATTCGTCGCTTCGAGTTTTTCCTCGTCCGTCTTCGCCTTGCGCCTGAGTTGTTCGAAGGTCCGAATTGCGTCGTCGTATTTCTCCTGCTGAAGGTAAACCACGCCCTTGAGACGCAGCGCCGGAAGGAGATTGCCGTCGCGGCGCAGCGCCTGATTCGCGTCCGCCATTGCCTTGTCGTAATCCTTCATGTCGGCGTAGACCGCGCCGCGGAAGAAATAGAGACCAGGTCCGTCGAACTTCTTGATAAGACCCGTAAAGAGATCAAGCGCGCCGGTCTGGTCGCCGATCGAGGCCAGGAACTGCCCCTTGTCAATCTGCGCGACGAGGTTGTCGGCGGCGTCTTTCGTCGCTTCGTCGTAGAGAGCGCGCGCTTCGTCCTTCCGGCGAAGCATCACCAGCACGCGCGCCTTCTGCTTCTTGAACTCCGGATTGTCCGAAATCTCAATTCCCTTGTCGATCGCCTTGAGCGCCTCGTCGACGCGACCGCAACGCGCCAAGTATTCCGTGTACAGCGCGTAGAGACGCGGCTCTTCCGTGGGACAAATCTCGAGCGCCTTCTCAATATAGGGTATCGCAAGCTTAGCGTCGGATTCAAGATCGGCGCGAAACATGTATGCAAGCGTCTGAACCTGAACCTCGCCGGAATCGTCGACGCCGTTGATCGCCGCGTCGAACGCCGCTTTCGCTTCCTCTGGCTTGTCGGAGAGCATGTAGAGACGCCCGAGCCCGAGCTGAACGGCGGCGACGTCGGGATTTTCCTCGACGACCGTCTTAAGATCGGCGATCGCGCTGTCGCGGAGCCCCTCCCATCCGCGTGGCAACTGGGCAATGTCGAGTTCTGGATCCATAAAGAGTTGCGCGATTGCCAGACCTCGGTCAAGCTGCGCGGAGATGCGAAGTTGACGCGCGTATTCCCGGTTGTATTCGTCAAGTCCGAGCTTCTCCGCTTTATTGCAGAGAGAGACGACCTTTGTCAGATCGAGAAGCGTGGACGCGGTAAGTTTGGTTTCCGTCGCGAGATTGAGGAGTTCTTCTGGAGAATTGCTCTTCGCCGCGTCGCCAAGCTCAGACTCGGCGGCCTCGTCAAGCGCCGCGTTGACGTCGTCTTGAGATTCGGACTCGTCAAACTCGATCGCGTCGCCCTTGTCCTTCTGTTCATTCTCCGACGCGTTTTCTTCGCCCTTCTGCTCATTCTCCGACGCGGCGGGCGCTTTTTCTTCGTCCTTCTGCTCAACCTCCGACGCCGCGGGCGCGTTTTCTTCGTCCTTCTGTTCAACCTCCGACGCCGCGGGCGCGCTTTCTTCCTGCGCGTAAGCCAGAGACGCGCTGGACGCCGCTACCATCGAGGTTAACGCGACGACAGCCCACAATCCTTTCCAAATACGACTCATTATAACCTCCAGGGCGAATTGCGACCGGCGCAGAACGTCGGCGAGCGACTCGCTTCCTGCCGTTCTGCCGGCGCAGGTGAATGTCGGATGGACAAGCGGTTCGAAACCGCCGTGACAACGGCTCGTTTACCCCCCGACTCTATCGTTGTCAATTTTGATGATTATAAGTTTTTTTGCACGCTCAAACAAGGGATTCTTCCTCGAATAATCCACAGACGCCGGCGACGACGCAAACGCATTTTCAACGCGCGTTATTCAGGATAATCCGGCTCTTGCGACAACTCTGGAACGCGGGTATAATAACGCCGACGCGTCGGGGCGGCGCGTCGTTCGTCGATCCGTTCTTACTTTGTCGAGGTTGGATATGATTATTGGGCCGGTTTTCGCGCGTGAAGCGACAATTGCGCCGCGACGCGACAAGACGTACATTGGTCGCGGCGTTTACGGCGGCTTTCTGCTGTTGACAATCTCCGCCGCATGGCTTGTGACAAGCGGCTCGCAGCAGATAACGGACCTCGGCGACTTCGCTCGGTTCGGCGCGTCCCTCTTTACGCTGCTCGCGCCGCTCCAGCTGATCGTCGCGCTCTTCTTCGGCGCGCTCTTCTCCGCCGCCGCCGTCGGGCAGGAAAAAGACCGCAAAACGCTGCTGTTGCTGCTCCTCACGCGAATGTCCAACAGCGAGCTGACGCTCGGAAAGCTCTGCGCCGCGCTATTGCAACTGCTGATCTTTCTGATCGTCTCCGTCCCGATCCTGCTCTTCACGGCGCTACTGGGAGGGGTTTCCTTCGCGCAGGTCGCTCGCGTCTTTCTGGTCACGCTCTTCGCTACGTTCGCTGGCGGCTCGCTCGGCTCATGCATGGCGCTGTGGCGCGACAAGACGTTTCAGGCGCTGTCGGCAACCATCCTCACGCTAACCATCTGGCTCGGCTTCTGGGAAGCGGTCGGCTACGGCGCGCTCGGTTCGCAATGGTTCGGAGTCTCCACCGCCTCGATCGCGGGCGCCACAAGCCCATGGCGCGCTATCCTTATCGCGGCGCGACCGGACGATTTCGGCGTCGCCGCGTCGCTGGGAGATGCGATCCGATTGGGACTCGCGTCGATTACGCCTTTTTTGGCGGTTTGCACGACGCTCATCGTCCTCATTAACGGGTTTGCAATCGCAATGTGCCGAGTCTGGAACCCGTCGCGCGAAACGATTAAGAACGCGACGATGGAAGAAGACACATGGCGTCAGGAGGCTATTCAGGCTCGGCTGGACCGTGAAGCGGCTGAACGCCGTTCTCATGCCACGGGCGTGCGCGACGACAATCCTTACAGCGACCTGACGGACAACCTCTTCGCAGTCGAAGAAACGCTCCGCGACGTCGAAACGCGCGAAGGAACGGCCGGCGTCGCCGTTGCCGCGCGAGAGGTTCTCGCTCAAAAATCGGGCCTCGCAACTGAAGAATCGATCGCAACTGGCGTCGCGCCCGAGGGTAAATATAAAGTTGACGCGGCTGTTTCCTCCGTTGGGAAAGCGCGACCTGTCTGGAACAATCCGATTCTGTGGCGCGAGATTCGGACACGCGCGTACGGGCGCAAGACCTTCCTCGTCGGGCTCGTCTACTTCATGCTCTTCCTTCTCTCCGTTTACTCGTTGCACGCCACCTTTGCGACGGTCGCGACTCCTACGTTTGCGCAACTCGCGACCCCCGTGCTCCCGCTCATTCTGCTCTCGATGTTCCTCCTCAACTCGCAGGCAATCTCGTCGATGACGTCAGAACGGGACCTTGGCGCGTTCCCGCTCCTCCTTGTCAGCGACCTGTCCCCAAAGGAATTCGTCTTTGGCAAGCTTATTGGCGCGTTCTACAACATGAAGGAAGCGACGATCTTCCCGTTGCTGTTGTGCCTCTATCTGGGATGGAAGGGAGCGACGTCGCCGGCGACGACGTGGTATCTCTTCTTCGGGATTCTGATTCTCTACTTCTTCGTCGCTATGATAGGCGTTCATATCGGTCTGCAATATGAGAATACGCGCAGCGCGGTCGCGACCTCGCTCGGCGTCGTCTTTTTCCTCTTCGTCGGCGTCGGCGTCTGCATCTGGACGATGCTTGCGTTCAGCGGCTCTTTTGAAGCGCAGCTCCAGCCGTTCCTCGCGTTCATGCTCGGGGGCGGCGTCGGTCTGTACGTCGCGCTCGGCGCGCGCAATCCGTCCAAAGCGATCGGGCTCGCGTCCTTCGCGCTCCCGCCGGCGACCTTCTACGCCGCGACAAGCTTCCTGCTCGGCAAGCCGATGCTCGTTTTTGTCGCGATTGCAACCGCGTACTTCTTCGCGTCCCTCGCGATGCTCATTCCTGCGATCGACGAATTCGACGTCGCCACTGGCCGTGCAACTGCGGACTGATCCTCGCGACGCTTTGAATCGCCCGCTTCAAATCAAAAAAGCCGCGAATCGTTTAGCTTAGCAGCGATAAGGAACTAATTGAACCAATCTCTGCAAGCTGACAGTTTCGGGCGTATAATGAAGAAAAGTCGACGCTTTCTATTGGGAGAGCGTCGACTTTTCTCATTCGTATGGAATTGATTGACCGAATCGCTTGTTTTATCTCTTGCTATCAGCGCGTGATTTTACGACCTCGTTGACGCCTGTCGGCGTCGCTTACTTCACTGCGGAAGTTTTCCCCTACTGGCTCTTCGTTTCCAACTATTTCGCCGAGTATTGACGGAGGAACGCAGCTGAATAAGTTTTGACTTAACTTCTTGAAAGTCCAGAGCATACGATTTTGTCGTTTACATGATCGTCCGGTCAAACTCCGGACTGTTTTCACCATATCAGAGTCGGGAGGCGTCATAGGGTCGGTTTTCAAAACCTCATGGTTTAGTTTGCCGCCGCGCAACTCCCAACTGTAACAAATCTAATCGTGAACGTCGTATCGTCAGATTTCGTCGTTCTCATTAAGCCGATTGTCTCAGAAATATACAGGGTTTGAAAACAACCCCTTGCCAGTTACGTACTCGCGTTTTTTCACAAGAGTTCTCTCCTCAGGGTGAGGAGAGAATACTTAATTCGTTTGTTTTAAGAAATATCCATATGGGATATATTGCCGTCGGTTATGAAATCGCTTCCAAAGACAGCCTGACTTGGCGCGTTCGCTTCCGACAATCAAAGATCGGCGGTAAACGTCGACTTTTTATTCGTTTCTATTTCGACAAGTTCAAGTCTATAGACCGTGCGTTTACTCCGGGAACGTTCCTCGTCCTCGTCGGCGTCGACCCGTTCTACGTAGCCCGCTAGAAGGAAATCGACGTCTTCGCCAAGCGCTTCGACAAATTTCCTGCGTTCATTCGGGATAAAAATATTGTTCGCGCGAACGCCGCTTTCCTTGAGCGCGTCCTGAACGTCGCTCTTTTCCAGCAGGCGGAAAGAGCCTCCTTCAAGCCGCTCGCGCGTCGCGTTGGAAAGATCGCCGGCGTTCGGTCCTCCCGTCACGCCGATAAAGCACACCGTGAGCTTTTTATCGCTGTTGAGCGAAGCGCAACGTTCAAGCTCGTCAAGCGCGCCGCGCGTCGCTTTGTCGGCGGCGCGACGGTCCGCTACCGGATCGGAGGCGTGAAACGCGCCGCCGAACATCGCGCACCCTTCCGTTAAAGGAAGGACCGTCAAACACGCGCAGGCTGTGAGGAAACGCCGACGCGCCTCGCTTGGAAATTTAGGGTCGTTGTTTCCATGACTCATCGTGACGTCGTTACGTCCATTCATCGTCGTTGCATCCTTTTCTCAAAAAAACGCGCGTCGCGACATGGCGCGCGACTCCGACGTCCGACCTTATGCCGACCGGTTGACGTCCGCAAAAATGCGCGCTACAATCGCGTTGCGCCTTGCGCGCTTGCAGATTACGTTTTTTTGCTCTTTCGCGCAAGAGCGAACTCGGTTGAATAACAAGACAGTACGCGCATGCACGTCAAACGTTGGAGCCTGACGCGGTGAGATCGATTCTGTTCCTCCTCGAATCTCTTTACGAACTGAGCTTTAACAAAGCTATGGCGCGCCTGTTTTGGGGACCGTTCGTATTCTTCATGGCGCTCCTCGGCGCGCTCGTCTTCGTTTGTCGGGTCTTTAACGACGAAGTTTGCAACCAGCCGGATTATTATGTGACCGCTGATAAAATCCGTATTTACAATCCTCCGTCCTGGATCGACTCGTCCTTCGTTTATGAAGCGCTGAGGCTGCTGCCCGCAGAATATCGGGACGAGAACCAAAAATCGACCGCCAACCACGAAAACGAACGCGACCCGCGCAATCCCGAGAGCAATGAGGACGAGACGGTCAACAACCTCTACGCCAGTCCCGACGATCTCTCGCTGTTTGAGTCCGAAAAACTCAAAATCCGCCTTAATTCAAACGATCCGCTGCTCGTCGAAAATCTTCGCGTCGCGTTCCAGAAACATCCGCTGGTCGAGAGCGTTAAAAGTATCGAAATCCGGTACCCTGCGATTGTCGAAGTCCGGCTCGTTTTCCGCGTTCCGACCGCCGTCGTCGATCCTTCTCCGACGCTCTTTCAAGGCTTTCTTAACGACCTCAGCGCCGACTTTCCCGACGACTATGGCGTCTACCTTGAGCAGGAAAAGACGAGAAGAGCGAATCATCCGGAAACCGCTCAGAACGAAAACTCGGAAACGGCCAATACAGGGGGACGTTTTCTCATCGACCGAACCGGCGTCAGGCTTCCGACGCCGCACTTCCGCCGTCGCCCCGGCTCGTACGAGACGCTCCCGATCGTCGTCGGTCTCAACACCTCCAGCGCAAGCGCCAATTCCGACCAGCTTCTGAAAGAATCGAGCTTCATCGCGAGATTTTTTCAGGAAGTCGATCCGGAATCGAATCTTCAGATCGTTAAATTTGAAGTCCTCCGCGTCTATAATTCAGAACATGGAATCTGGTTCTTTAAAACTCGTGCCGGCGCAATGGTTAAATGGGGTCGATTCGTCGGGAAAGCGCGCGACGCCTCGGACTCGGCGACCTCCAGACGGTCGTCGCAACGTCAACACGACGAATGGGAGGAGCTCAAAGCGTTCCAGAAGAGGAAGCTAACGCGGCTGCTTGACCTTGTCAACGAGAACAACTACGCGGTGGAAAAAGCCAAACTCTCCAGCGACAAAGAGACGCGCGACAACGCGGAAAAGCTGAGAATCAGAATCTACGACGTCTCGCGCGAACTACTCGGCGAGGAAGAAGAAAGAGAGTAATCAGAAAACTCAGAAGCGTAAAAGACAAAGAACAAAAAAGCCTCTGAAAAGAGGCTCTTTCTCTCGCTTGACCATCAGTTGCGGAACGGCGCCGCGACGTCTCCGAAGCTCTTCATGGGACCAACAACGCGCGTTCCGAAACAAAAGCGTCTTAACACGCCAATCCGGCGTCATTCAAAGGAGGCGAACATGCGGTTGAGCGCAATTTCAAACTTCTCGTCGGAATAATACGTTCCAGCCGCAATCTCAGCGCGAACGCGATTGACCAGATCCAGGCGAATGTCCGCGTTGGAATTGGCGTTCGTCGCGACTTCCTTCGTCACGCCAACGTTCATTTCGTCGCGATTGACCGCGTTTCGTGCGGCGTTGTTCTTTCTGGTCGCGCCAGTTTGACGAACGGGAGCAACTCCCTGAGTTCCGTTGATTCCGTAAATATTCATGTTCTATTCTCCTGAAAAAAAGATCAGAAGTTATTTCGCATCGCGCTGTTCGTTGTGGCGCTCGACGATTTTAAACTCCATTGATTGAGCAAAGCGCATGCCGACGACGCGCGCTGACACGACGTCTGACCGTACGTCCCTCTCCTTCATGAAAACCGCACGATCGCGATCTTCACAAAAAAGAAGCTCTACGCGGCAAGCCTTCCATGACCGGCATGTTCACGCGCTATACTAAAGGTCGGCGTCTTTAACGTTTCCGTTCTCGACCCTATGCTTAAAATATCGACTGTCAACCCGTCGGACTTGAGCTTTCTTAGCCCAACTTTCAGCTTTTCAGTCAAGCGCAGGATCATAACGTCGATTCATGCATGAAACGCGGTTTTTATGCGCTTTATTCGTCAAACGGAGTCACGGAGAGGAGGTTGTTCCCTCCACAACGCAGACGATCCGAAGGCATACGACACCCAGTATGCGAAAAATTGCTCTGCGCATCAAGCCCGATTCAGAATTATTTTCACCTTTCTCCAAAAGAAATCTTCTCAATGTTAAAATGAACAAACAGGGCGCTTCAGACAAGGCGTCTGCTTGCGCTCGACGATTCATACCGCTCGGCTGAAAGGTCAATTTCGACCGAAAGCTAAAAAAACGCGTTTCCGGAGTCCGAAAACGCGTCGACGTCTTTGTCCCTTGTCCGGCGTTCTGAAACCGCTTCATTTGTTCATAAAGTTACGTTCGATGAATCCTACGTCGGGAATCTCGGTTTTAAATTCTTCGCTGTGGAGTATCCTCTGCAACAGCGGAATCGACGTCTTAACGCCGCTGATTTCCATTTCCGCAAGCGCGCGCTTCATGATCGCGAGCCCTTCCTCGCGCGTCGACGCATACGTCAGAAGCTTGCCTATCATCGAGTCGTAATAAGGACTCACCGTATAGCCGGGATAGACGTGGGAATCGAAGCGCACCCCGAAACCGCCCGGAACGATTAGCTGTTCGATCTTGCCGGGGCTCGGTCGACAGTTGTTTTCAACGTCCTCCGCGTTAATCCGGCACTCCATCGCGAAACCGCAGTGTTTGACGTCCTTCTGCGAAAACCAGAGCTTCTCGCCGGCCGCGACTCGCAACTGCGCCTTAATGAGGTCGATCCCGGTCGCCGCTTCCGTCACGGGATGCTCGACCTGAATACGCGCGTTCATCTCGATGAAATAGAAATTGAAATTTTCGTCGACGACAAACTCCACCGTGCCCGCGTTCGTATAGTTCGCCTCTCGCGCAAGCCGCGCCGCAGACTCGCACAGCGCCTTGCGTTTGGCAAGAGAGAACCCCGGCGCCGGCGTGAGTTCGACGAGCTTCTGACGACGGCGCTGAAGCGAGCAATCGCGCTCCCACAAGTGAACGACGTTTCCGTAATTGTCCGCGAGAATCTGAGCTTCGACGTGACGCGATTTCTTAATAAACTTCTCGATATAAACGTCTGGGTTGCCAAACGCAACGCGCGCTTCTTCCGCCGCTTCCGAGAGAACGCGCCGAAGTTCGTCGTCGTCGTTCGCCTGACGGATCCCGCGACCGCCGCCGCCTGCCGACGCCTTGACAAGGACGGGATAGCCGACTTCATGCGCGACCTTGAGCGCCTCCGCTTCCGTCTTGACGAGACCGTCGCTGCCGGGAATCGTCGGAACGCCGCAGCGTTTCGCCATCGCGCGCGCCGCATTCTTGTCGCCAAGGCTCTGCATCGCCTCGACGGTCGGACCGACGAACTCGTAGCCGCAACTTCGGCAGATCTCGTTAAAATCGGCGTTTTCCGAGAGAAAGCCATAGCCCGGATGAATCGCGTCGGCTTCGACGAGCTCAGCCGCGCTGATGATCTGATTGATTTTCAGATAACTCTGAGCAGACCGCGCCGGACCAATGCAGACGGAACGATCGGCGAGCTTGACATACCGCGCGTCGCGATCCGCCTCGCTGCAAACGACGACCGCCTCGACGCCAAGCTCGTGACACGCGCGGATCACGCGGAGCGCGATTTCGCCGCGATTTGCTATTAATACTCTTTTAAACATTTCGACTTTGATCCTTCAGACGTTCCGACTCGCTACGAATTCCGACTCGCTACGAATTCGGTTCAGCGAACGTCGACCCTGAAAAGCGGGGAGCCATACTCGACGGGGTCGCCGTTCTGGGCGAGCACCTCGACGATCTTGCCGGAAATCTCCGCTGGAATATCGTTGAAAACCTTCATCGCTTCGATGATACAGACGGTCTTCTCCGGGGTAACGACGTCGCCGACCTTAACGAAAGGCGCGGCCTCGGGACTCGAAGACGCGTAGAAAACGCCAACCATCGGCGCCTTGATCGTCTTGAGGCGGTCGGGGTCCTTCGCAGGAGCGGCGGGCGCGGCAGGCGCGGCCGGGGCGTTGGTCGGCGCGACCGTCTGAGGCGCAACCGCCTGAGGCGCGACTTCGACGACGGACGTCACGGCGCCGGTCGTACGCCGAAGGGACAAACGACTTCCTTTCTGTTCGAGATCGAGCTCAGAAACGTCGTTCTCCTTCATAAGTTCAACGAGGCTTCGAATTCCGTTAAGATCAAAAACGTCGTCATTTTTTTCGGCCATGATTTCAATCCCCGTTCGTCGCCGCGCGTCTTTTGAGACGGCGGCGCGTTATGTTATAGCGACGCGCCAAAAGCGCTTCGCCGTTCTTCTGATGAATTTTGGCAAAATCCGGCGTCGTCATGCGCGCAACGCCGAGACAAATCGCAAGAGCCCCGCAAAATCCTTGTGGATCGCGACGTCGGTCCACCGACCGTCCTGCGTGAGCTCGCGCGCGACCGTCTCGACGGTCGTCGGACTGAGCTCCAGCGCCAGCCGCCCTCCAATCTTAATACGATCGACCGCCTGCCGGACCAGTTCGATCGCGAGCTCCGCCCCCGACGCGCCGCCGACAAGAGCGAGCCTCGGCTCGAAGTCTCGCACCGTCGTCTCCAGCACGACGTATTCTGACTCGGAAACGTAAGGAGGGTTCGAGACGATCGCGTCGAACCGTTCCTCTTCCGGAAGAGCGTCGGGCACCGCGCTGAAAAGATCGCTTTCGCGCAGTTCCACACGCGCGGAAAGTCCAAGGCGCTCGACGTTCTCTCTTGCGACCTCGAGCGCTTCCGGGCTGACGTCGAGCCCGAGGACGCGACACGAGGGAATATTCTTTGCGAGCGCGGCGGAAACGCAACCGCTTCCAACGCCGACGTCGCAGATCCACAGCTCGCCGGGATCGCGCGGCTCGGAGTCGGAACGCTCGACGGCGGGACTCTCAGCGGCTTCATTTTCGGCGGCGGAAAATTCGGCGACGCGCTCTTCGATTTCGACCGACCGTTTTTTAACGGCGGCGGAGCCGGTGCGCCATCCTCGTTTCTTAAAGTATTCGATCGTTTCGAGAACGAGCTGCTCCGTCTCGGGGCGCGGAATCAGCGCTCTGGCGTCGACCGCAAAGTCGAGCGAATAAAATTCCTTCTTACCGACCAAATAGGCGACGGGCTCGCCCAGCGCTCTTCTGCGGACCAACTCGCGAAAGACGCCGCGCTGTTCTTCCGTCGGTTCTTCGTCGTAAGAGACGAACAGATCGAGACGCGTCCTGCCGGTCGCGTAACCGAGCAAAACTTCAGCGTCGAGCTTGGGGGTTTCAATCCCTCTCTTCTCAAAAAAGGCTTTCGTCCAGGTCAGCAGAGCGCGGTTCGTCCACTTTTCAGGCTGCGACATGACACCTCGTTTGGACGCCGTCTGAAGCGTCGTCGGCGCGCGCGCTGGACTTCGCGGCGCGTATGATCGTGGAAATTGGGCGACGCCTCTCGCGCCAACATCGGCGAACGCTCATTCGATCGTGCCAAAGGAACTGCGCAGTTCTTGACGCTCGTAGTCCAGAAGCGCCTCGATGATGGGCGAAAGGTCGCCGGCAAGGATAACGTCTAATTTATACAGCGTCAAGCCGATTCTATGATCGGTCACTCTGTTTTCCGGAAAATTGTAGGTTCGAATCCGCTCGCTCCGGTCGCCGCTCCCGAGCTTGGTCATACGCTCCTGGGAACGCTTCGACTCCTCCTCGGATCGCTTCAGCTCATAAAGACGCGAGCGAAGAACGCGAAGCGCTTTCGCCAGATTCTTATGCTGACTCTTCTCGTCCTGACAGCTCACAACGAGACCCGTCTCGAAATGCGTCAGCCGGATCGCAGACGACGTCTTGTTCACATGCTGTCCGCCCGGGCCGCTCGAACAGAAACGATCGACTCGGTAGTCTTCCGGCTTGAGCTCGATTTCGACCTCCTCGGGCTCCGCCATAACCGCGACGGTCGCCGCCGACGTGTGGATCCGTCCCTTCATTTCCGTTTCCGGAACTCGCTGAACTCGATGACCGCCGCTCTCGAACTGCAGTTCGCGAAAGCAGCCTTCTCCGTCGACCCCAAAGACGATCTCCTTGAAACCGCCCATCTCCGTCGTGCTGATCGACATGACTTCGACCTTCCACTTCTTCGAATCGCAATAATGGCGATACATTTCGAAAAGGTCGCGCGCAAAGAGCGCCGCTTCGTCCCCGCCGGTCCCAGCGTGAATCTCCATTATGCAATGCGTGCGATTCGCGTCCGCGCCGCCGATCGTCATATCCAGAAGCTCGTTCCAGTATTGCTCGCGCGTCTCGCGAAGGGTCGGCAACTCCATTTCCGCGAGCTCGCGAAGCTCGGGATCGTTTCCCTGAAGGTAGCCCTTGGCCTCTTCTATCTCCGCATTGAGCTCCTTAAAACGACGATATTTTCCGCACAGCTTCGCGAGCGAACCATGTTCGCGCGCAACTGCGGCGAGACGATTCGAATCCGCGAGCACGTCCGGATCGTTCATAAGCTTCTCAAGCTCTTCAAATCGCTCAAGCTTTTCGTCGAGTAATTCTCTCATAAAATCACAGAATCGCGGCGCGCCGCGACGCAAATCTTGCGGCGTTCTCTATGAGACGCCTAAATAAAAAGACGCAAGAACGCCGATTTTCTCGACAATCTTGCGTCGTTCTCAGATTGTTAGCTCGATCGTCAAGGGACCGTGCCTAAATACAGACAGCGTCGTCGGGTTCCGTCAGGAAACTCACTTGTCCTGCTGTTCTTTCTTCTGGTAGAAGGCGGAATATCGACGCTTAAATTTTTCAATACGTCCGGCGGTGTCGACAAACTTAACGCGACCGGTATAGAACGGATGACACGCGTTGCAGATATCAACGCGAAGCTCGGGCTTGACGCCGCGCGTGACGAAGGTGTTGCCGCATCCGCAGGTAACCTTCATTTCCACGTACTTGGGATGAATATTCTCTTTCATCGCAATAACTCGTTGGCTTAAAAACGACGTTAGACCGAACGTTTTCCCTGCCCGGTTCAGGGCCCCTCGTTCCGGCGCGACTGGGCGCTCGAGGGGGGAAAACGGCGATAAATACGTCTGGACTCGCTGACACGCCGGAATGAAAAGAACGCGTCTACGATCCGTTCCTCCGGCGACTGGTCTTTTACTATACCAGAAAACCCAACTCCGACAAGGGGACCGTCCGTCCCGTTCTCACGAAAAATAAACGCCGCGTCAAACGCTCCTTCTACGCGTCGACGCGACCGCGACGAAAACGCTCGCGTCAGAGTTGCAGGACGTCGTTCATATCGTACACACGACCTGGTTGACAATGGACGAGGAACTTCGCCGCGTCAATGGCGCCGGCGGCGTACGCGTCGCGATTCGAGGATCGAACCGTCAATTCGAGCGTTTCACCGAGCATGCCGAAAATGATCGTGTGTTGACCGGGATCGTCTCCCGTGCGCACCGCGTGGTACGCGATCTCGTTATGAGGTCGCGCCCCGACCTTGCCTTCGCGGCCGTTGCGAAATTGATCGATCCCCATCTCTTGCGCGACGATCGCGCCAAACTTGAGCGCCGTGCCGCTCGGCGCGTCTACCTTATAGCGATGATGACGCTCGATGATCTCCACGTCCGCGTCGGAATCCCTGAGCGCTCTCGCCGCGATTTGCGCGAGCTTCATCGTAAGGTTGACCGACGGACTCATACTGGGCGAGCGAAGAACGGGAATCGTTTTCGCCGCCTCCGAAAGTCGCGCGAGCTGCTCGTCGTCGAGCCCGGTCGTCGCGTAGACGAGCGGAATCCTACGCGCGACGCACAGCGAAACGAGCGAATCGAACGCCTGCGGCGACGAAAAATCGACGACGACGTCGGGAGACGACTCTGACGGAAGCGACGACGTTATCGCCACGCCAAGCCTGCCGACTCCAGAATGTTCGCCCGCGTCCTGACCCAGCGCGGGACTGTCTGGCGCGTCGAGCGCCGCGACGATCTGAAGGTCCTTGTCGACGGACGCGAGCGCGATAAGACGTTTGCCCATCTTACCTGCCGCGCCGGAAAACGCTATCTTTATCATGGCATGCCTCACGCCTCTGGATTAACGAACGTGTCCCCCGAGCGCCTCGACGAACTGGGTCGCGGAACTCGAAAAGACCTTGCGACGCTTGTAAATTACGCCAATTGGACGCGTAAGCCGAGGGGAAACGAGCGGAATCGCGACGAGCAGTCCCCGCTCCGCCTCGTTCATAACGGTCGGAAGAGGCAAAACGCTCACGCCAATGCCGACTTCAATCGCCTGCTTGATCGTCTCGATGTTGTCAAATTCGGTGACGACGTTGACGCGAACGCCGTTCTGACGCAGCGTCCTGTCGATCTCGCGACGTATCGGAAGATCGCGATCATAAGCGACAAAATCGAGCCCCTGAAGCTTGTCTATCTTGAGGCTTCTTTCTCTGGCGAGCGGATGATCGGGCGGTACGACGACCACCATCTCTTCTGATCGGAGCGGTATCACGTTGATCTCGGGAGACGCCGAAGGATAGGAGACAATGCCCAGATCCGCCTCTGACGCGTTGACCGCCTGATAGACCTTTTCCGGATGAAGGAACTCAAGACGGATCTTCGAATGGGGATGCGTTTTCATGAAATCGCGCATGCTCTTGCTCATGTCGTGAAGCCCTACCGAGTAGATCGCCGCGACTCGGATGACGCCGCCGTCCTGAAGAGAGCTGGACTGAACGCGGGAAACGATGGAATCATACGTTTCGAGTATTTCACGAAAGCCCTCGTAACAGATCTTTCCCTCAGGCGTCAGATTGAAGGGACGCTTGGATCGATCGATAAGCTGGGCGCCAAGCTGTTTTTCGAGACGATGAATGGACTGAGTCGCCGCGGACTGACTGATATTGTTCGCCTTCGCGCCGCGAGAGAAACTCTGGTAATAGACAACGTCGCAAAAAATTCTAAACGTTTCGGTGTTCATAATCGAATTGGTTGCTCTCAATAAGGTTCACGATCGTGATATGAAACGGAGTTTCAGGGTTGCCACGCCCTTTGGAACTAAACGTGAAAAGCTTCTTCCACGCGCTTTCCAAAACCTGACCGGCGCCAAACAAAAACAAACATTTTCATTTTATGCCCTCGCGAAAAAAATATAACTCTTATGAATACAAGGGTTCGGAATGGGAAGGCAAGACGCCCGGATTATTATATTTACTAAAACTCCTCCTCATAGTATAAGGTTAACAGGGAACGACCTCTTTTCAACCCCTTAGCCCCTTTTTTTCACCCTTTTTAAAACGCTCCTCCTACGCCGCAATAATATTAACGGCGCTTTTAATTCTGACGCCTTTTGATACAATGGGGCGATCAAGGAGCGCGCAACGTCAGACCGCGTCTATGGCGTCGCGCTCTGACGCTGCGCCCTATTTCACAGGACCGATACTTCATGACGACGATTAATCGCAGGGGAGCGTTGCGCGCCGTTGGCGCGAGCGTTGGCGCCCTTCTTGTTTCAAACGCGGTCTATGCCGCTTCCAAGCCCGTGACTCGTTCCGTGCCCAATCCCGACGATCCAGCAATGGTCGACGGCGTGGAGGCGTGGAAATTCGCCAAAATCGATCCGCAGTCCGTCGCGGATCAGGCATACAACGATTACCCTGTCGGACACTGCATGCACACGACCTTCAAGGCGATCGTCGATCACGTCGCCGACGCGCTCGAAACGTCGGATCCGCTCGCCGCGCGCGCTATGAAGGCGTTTCCCTTCCACATGTTCCACTATGGTTCATCCGGCGGCGACGGGCTCGGGTCGCTATGCGGCTCTCTCAACGGCGCTATGGCCGCCATTAACCTTTTCGTCTCGAACGACAAGGTGCGCAAAGCTATCACAAACGAGCTGGCTATCTATTACGAGCGCACGCTTCTGCCCGTCTACGAGCCCGACGACGCCAAAAACGAACCCTTCCCGCGCACCGTCGCCAATTCCGTGCTCTGTCACGTCTCCAGCGGCAAATGGTGCGAGCTCGCTCAGGTTCGGTCCGGCTCGCCCGAGCGCACCGAACGATGCTCGCGGCTTTCCGCCGACGTCGCGAAAAAAGCCGCCGAGCTACTCAATCTGAACATGGCGGCGCTCAATTCCGCCGACCTCGCTCCCGTCGTCTCGCTCAAGCGTTCCGAACCGACCGCGACGTGCGTAAAATGCCACGACAAGGGCGGCGACACGGGCGACGTCATCGGCAAAATGACGTGCGGAGAGTGTCATCCGGAAAAGACGCCGGATCACCACGACAGAAAAGAATAAGAGATAACCGTCGCTTCCGAAGAGCGCAGGCGTCGCGCGACGCCGACGTCTTGCTCCAGAGCGCCGTCTGACAAAACGCGCCGTCCCGAGCCTTTCGGGACGGCGTCAAAACTTTATACGCAAAGGGCTTAGTCATGACTGAGGTCGCTGGCAATAATCGCGAGATCCACGTTTCGAACCTTCCCAGATATCTGGCGCCGTTTCACGCGAAATTGCATCCTCATTTTTTCACCGACGTTCTGGTTGTCGGCGGCGGTCTTGCGGGGCTCTCCGCGGCGCTCGCGGTCGATCCGTCCCTCAAGGTTCTGGTCGTCTGCAAATCCGGGCTTGACGTCTCCAACAGCGTCAAGGCGCAGGGTGGAATCGCGGCGGTCTGGAACGTCCCGGACGACAAATTTGAGAATCACGTCAAGGACACGCTCGTCGCCGGCGGCGCGCTCTGCGATAAAGAAACGGTCGAAATGATCGTACGCCGCGGGCCTGCGGAAGTGCGCAAGCTTCTGAGCTATGGCGCCAGATTTGACCGCGACGAAAAAGGCGACGTCCTTCTTGGGCGCGAAGGGGGACACGATCACTTCCGAATTCTGCACGCAAACGGCGACTCCACAGGCGCGGAAATCATGCGCGCAACGATCGAGGAAGTCAAACGTCGACCCAATATCCGAATCTGGGAGGATTCCTTTACGCTCGACCTGCTCACATGCGACGGATTCTGCCGAGGCGCCGTCGTATACTGGGAAAAGGAACACGACACGGAACTGGTCTGGGCGAAACAGACCATTCTCGCGACCGGCGGTCTCGGACAGATCTACCGCGAGACGACCAATCCCTCGTGCGCCTGCGGCGACGGCGTCGCGATGGCGTTCCGCGCCGGCGCCGTCTGTCGCGACCTCGAGTTCATTCAGTTCCATCCGACCGTCCTCTATATCGCCGGAGGAAGCAGAAGCCTTATCACGGAAGCAATGCGCGGAGAAGGCGCAAAGCTCGTCGATAAGAACGGATACCGCTTTATGCAGGATTACGACGAACGAGGAGAGCTCGCGCCGCGCGACGTCGTGAGCCGCTCTATCGTCAAACAAATGGCCAAGACGAATTCCCCCAACGTCTTCCTCGACCTGACCCACAAGGACCCGGAATGGACACGGAAACGCTTCCCCGGCATCGTCCAGATTTGCGCGGAATTTGGCGTCGATATCACGAAAGACCGCATTCCAGTGCGGCCTGGCGCTCACTACGCGATGGGAGGCGTCCTCGTCGACCAGTCGGGTCGCACCACCATTCGCGGACTCTGGGCGGCGGGAGAGGTCTCCAGCACGGGTCTTCACGGCGCGAATCGGCTCGCGTCCAACAGTCTTCTGGAGGCGCTCGTCTACGGCGAGACGACCGGACGGCTCGCCGGCGAGATCGCGAGGTCTGAACCGGACGAATTTCGCGCGCTGCCGCTGGCTAATGCGCCGCTCGACGCCCAGAGCAAGGGCGAAAGCGCGCTCGACGTGACCGACGTGCGCAACTCGCTCAAGAGCGTCATGCAGCGTCAGTGCGGCGTCGTGCGAAACGAGAGCGATCTCACCGACGCGCTCAACAGTATCAAGTCATGGTCAAAGATTCTGTTGGCGAAGCAGTTCACGACCATCGAAGCGTGGGAAGCGCAGAACATGCTCATCGTCGCGCGACTCGTCGTCGAAGGAGCCCTGGAACGCCGCGAAACGCGAGGAGGACATAACCGAAGCGACTACGGTCCGTTCGATCCGAACGCGCCCGCAGTCCACTCCCTCTTCGTCAACGACGATCGTCAATGACGTCGGACGACAACGAACCCAATAAATATAGAGAACGCGCTCGCGAACGTCTTTCCGCGAGCGCGTTTCTTCATTAAGCGCGTTTCTCCATTAAATTCGGCGGTTCTGAACGTTATTTCATAACTCGTTTCAAAAGAATCGCGCGCGTCTATAAAAACGACTCCCTCTTGTTCGTTCAGGGCTCGCGATTCCCAACGGGTTCTTTTGCTTCTTCAAAGGTCGCCCAGGCGTAGGACTCGGCGGGAATCGTGATTTCGACAATCGCTTCCCGGCGATCGTTGAGCTCGACGGTCTTCGGCTCGGCAAGTCGGAGGTTCGAGTCCCCGAGTCGCACGACGGCGCGTTCCCGCAGGCCCGCGTAATAGAGCGGCGCGACAATCCTGCGCGTAATCGTTTCGCGCGTCGGATTGTAGAAAAACGCTAGTCCGCGAATTTCGGCCTCTGGGTCGGGATCCACGTGGAGCCAGCCGTCCCAGTCTCGGCCGGTCGCGCGGCGAAGGTGGATCAGGTCGCCGTCGAGGATCCTTCGATACTCTTTATAGAACGAGGTCCACTTTACGACGACTTTTTTCGTCTCCTCGCTGTCGAACAGCCTCGGACCGCGCCAGCACGCCTGAGTTCCGGAACCGATCAGATTGGCAAAGCGCGCGTCGTAATGGTCAAGATGATCCTTGAGCGGCTCGATCGTCGCCGCCGCGCCCCCGCCATGATACTGACTCAGCGGCACGAACATCCATCCCATCGACGCGGTCTTGTCCCATGTGCCGTCGTAGACGTTCTGACGTTCTATGATGACCTGCTCCGCGCGCGGCAACGACCAGTTGGTCTCTCGATAGCCCATCCCCGTCTTGTTGCCGCCCTCAAGGAAGTACGCGTCCGGCTGGTTGACGTAAACTCCGTGCGCGCGGCACCATCGATACAGCTCCGACTGCGCACGCCATTGCGTCCAGATCGAATC
>CACYBR010000123.1 GCA_902772705.1 uncultured Planctomycetota bacterium | reverse complement strand
TCTGATTCTAACGACCGTCTTCCAAATGTCAACAGGAAATCTCCAAGAATATTAGGTATTCCCGTCCTCAAAAGGTGTAATTACCCAGAAAGAACGCCATTCTCATTGAAAAAACACCTTTCTTCGCATATGATTTAGGAGGTCGTGAACAGTCGCCTTGTCAAACCATTTGAAAGCGACTATCGCCATCCGTAAACAGCGAATAACTCGCCCGTCCACATCGCTCATTACCCCCTTAACTAAAATGAAAAACATCATGAACATATCGTATGCTTCGAATATTTCAAGGCTCTTCCTGATTGCCTTATTCACCAGTCTTTCATTCTCACTCTACGCTGAAGAACCTGACGTTAGACCTGCCCCTAACCTTATTACAGATCGATCCCTTGGTCTGACGTCCTATCAACAGGCAGGTAAATACGATCCCCGATTTGACGTCAAAACAGACGTCGTCATGGTCTATGGAGTCTCCGACGAGGTTCTCGATTCGCTCCCTGAATGGCGTCAAAAAAGCGGTTCACGCGTCGCTATCATGACAGGAATCGCATGGGGCGGATACGTCGAGTATCTCAATGGCGATTTTGACGGAGTCAATCACTGGGACGATTCTCAGGTAAAAGCCGATAATTCACAAATGCTTCACGGTCCTCAGACTCCCTACCTTTCACCAAGCGTTGCCTTTACAGATTATCTTTCAGCGAGGTTACGTAAGCTGATCGACGCTGGAATTGACGAAATTTACCTTGAGGAACCCGAATTCTGGGCTTTCACGGGCTTTGGCGATTCCTTCAAACGCGAATGGAAGATCTTCTATAACGAAGATTGGATCCGTCCCGACTCCTCTTGCGACGCTCAATACCGCGCTTCTAAACTTAAGCAACACCTCTATCGTCGCGCTCTGGATCGCGTCGCAACGTCGCTCAAGGAATACTCGCTCAAGACGTACAATCGTCCTCTCAAGATCTATGTCGCGACTCATAGCCTTGTAAGCTACGCGCAGATTCAGATGGTCAGTCCCGAGTCGGCGCTTCTCGACCTTCCTGGAATCGATGGAATCATTGTTCAGACCTGGACCGGCACCGCTCGCTTCGGCAATTTCTATAACGGTAAATTCGGCGAACGCACCTTTGAAGTTGGTATGCTTGAATATGGCGTCATGCAAGAAATGACACGCGGAACGCAGAAGCGCGTCTATTATCTTAACGACCCCGTCGAAGATAATCCCGGCTACGACTGGAACGATTATAAAAGGAACTATCTCTGCACGCTCGTTTCATCCCTTTTGCGTTCCGGATCATACTACTACGAAGTCGCGCCGTGGCCAAGTCGCGTTTTTCTAGGGGCTTATCCGTCCGGAAGTCCTGACGCTTCCAGAATTCCGAAGGATTATGCCACCACTCTATCGCTCGTGTTCCAACAACTTCGCGATATGAATCAACCCGACGTGGAATGGCTCGACAAATCTCAAGTCAATTCCAAAGTCTCTGTCGACGACGCTGTTAAAGGCGCAACGGAAGGCATAGGAGTCCTGCTTGCGGATTCTTCTATGTATCAGCGCGCCAATCCAACAGACACGGAATGTGGAACCGCCGAACCTAACGATCCGTTGCTACCTTCCTATAATGAACTTCGTTCCCTTACGGATTTCACAGGGTTAACCTTCCCTCTCATTAAACACGGCGTGCCTGTCGACGTTCCTGTTTTGGACAACGTAACGCGTTATCCTGGTTATTTGGATCCATACAAAGTCCTTGTGCTCAGTTACGATTATCAGAAACCGTCGTCCCCGGGCATACACGCCGTCCTTGCCGACTGGGTTTCCAGAGGAGGCTCGCTGATCTTTGTTGATTCTCGCAAAGACGGTTACAATAATGCGCGCGACTGGTGGAATTCTTCCAAGCCATCGTACAAAACGCCTGGAGATCATCTCTTGACGAGCGTTGGCCTTCAGCCTGATCAAGCGTCTGGCAAATATTCTTTCGGTTCTGGTCATGTTTACGTTGAGCGAAAACGTCCCAGCTACTTTTCGCGTTCCTCAGAGAACGCTGACGAATATCGCAAGCTGGTTGCTGAAGCATCGTTAGAAGCAGGAGTAAAGTTCATTGAACGCAACTATTTTCTCAAAAAACGAGGTCCTTACCTTCTGGCGGCGACGCTGGAGGAATCGATTTCCGACGCGCCACTAACGCTCAACGGCTCCTTCGTCAATCTTTTTGATCCTAATCTCACCATTCAAAACGAAGTTACTGTTAACTGCGGCGAACGCGCCTGGCTACTCGATCTTGATCAAGTCACGGCAAAAGCTCCGACTGTTCTGGCGTCAAGTTGTCGAATTGAATCTCTGAATAATAAAGAGGAAGATGTAATAGTCGAGACGACCTCTCCCTCGGGAATATGCGCAAGTACTCTCATTAAACTGGAGTCCCAACCCTCGGCAATACTCGTTGATGGAGCGCCTGCGGAAAACGTCCGATGGGACGAAATAAGCAAAACTTTATTCTTTCAATTTCAGTCGACTGGTAATGCGACTCTCACAATAAAAAAGTGACAAAACAGGTCCGTGTTTACCTAAGAAACGTGGCGTCGCCAATCTATGCCATTTGGCGTCGCCAATTTTTGTACGCAACTTCACAAACGCCAATCTTCAAGATGAGGCAACCATCCTGGCGCTCTAACTTGAAATTACTCTAATGGAAACATCTGAACGTCCATGCATTGTCCCGACAGGCGTCGCAACCGGTGAAATCCGTGTTTCACATCGTTCCCCAATTCGCGTTTATGGAACAGAAAAGATCAGAAACGAATTGGATTCAACAACTTTAATTCAAGCGTGCAACATGCGCAATAGTCCTGGAGTTGAAGGCGTTGTCCTGACGCCAGACGCTCACGCGGGATACGGCGCGCCCATCGGGTGCGTCATGGGGTCGCCTTCGCATATCTACCCTGGTCCCGTCGGCGTGGACGTCAACTGTTCCATGAGTCTGCTCCAACTCAATCTTCCCGCCGAAGCGATTGAAGAAAAACCTCTCCGCCGGGCCCTCATTAAGTCGATCACGTCCAGAATTCCCGTTGGTTTTGCTCGCCATGCGCCTAATGGCAGGAAAATCTCAAACGAGCTTATAGAACGCGCGTTGGTTGAAGGCATTACCGATACAATCTGTCAGGAAATGAATATTCCTCAAGAATGGATCTGTCGATGCGAAGACGCCGTGAGAACGGGACACGACGGGACAACGGACTCTCTTGGACTTCGACTCGAACGCATTAAAGCGCAGATCTCCCAAGGCAAGAGTTCATTTAAAAATTATGAAGTCAAAATACAACAAATAGGAAGCTATGGCGGTGGTAATCATTTTGGCGAGTGTGAAATCGTCAGATTAACAGAGGCCGAAAAAGACGCCGCCAACGATCCTGAAAAACCCAATGTTGCAAAAACGTTTGGACTCATTGATGGAAATGTTGCGTTTTTATCGCACTGTGGTTCCCGAGGGTTCGGAAATGAATTGGCTCGCGCTCAGTTTACACTCCTCAAAAACAAATTTACCGAATGGGGAATCCCCTTCCCCGGAAATGATCCCCAACTGGTTTATGCGCCGCTTGGAACGCCAGAGGCGGACGATTACCTCGACGACATGACCTTGGGCGCTAATTTTGCTACGCTTAATCATCTCATAATCAACTCTCTCGTTCTGGAAGCGTTTCAGGAAACAATCCCCGGGATCACAGGCGTCCTCGTCTACTATATCAGTCACAATATCGCCAGAAAAGAAATTATAGACGGTCGCACGCTTTGGATTCACCGTAAAGGAGCGACTCGGGCGTACCCCGCGAATCATTTCTCTCTCAAAAACACGCCGTTCGCCCGGACGGGTCATCCCATACTGTTGCCCGGAAATCCACAAGGCGGCTCTGCTGTTATGATGGCTCTTGAAGGAGCCAAAGACAGCTACTATAGCATTAATCATGGCGCGGGAAGAGCCATGGGGCGAAAAGTCGCCGCGAAAACGCTGGATCAACAAGAGGTAGATCGTGATTTTGTCAACGCCGATATTCTGGTGAATTGCAGAAATTACCCGCTGGATGAAGCTCCTAAAGCTTATAAGGATTTCAACGAGGTTCTTCGAAGCGTAGAATTAGCAGGGTTGGCCAGGAGCGTGGCGCGTCTCAACGCCAAGTTTGTTATTAAGGATTCAAGTCGTCCCGACGATTAATGAACGTCTTTAGAATCGACAAGGATCAAACAACGCTCTTGTCGATTCTGAATCGTTCCCTTCCCCAGTACGATTATATCGTTAAAAATAATAAAATGCTGGAACGGTTCGTCGCCTCTCGCTTCTAATGTGGTTGAGAGTCGTTTTCCCGTATGCTTTTAGCGTAGCCAATGAGAAATAGACTCTCGCGCTAAACGCTCATACAACTTGGCGGTCTTACAACAGCCAAATTTGATTCGAGTTCACAAGTACGAGCTCTTAATAAACGAGTTAGTGTTAAACAATTTACAACAATTGATTCTAAACCGTCGTATCATGATTGTAAAATGGTCTTTAGAGGCGTCTGCAATGGCAAAAGGCTGTATTGACTTTGTTAACTCAATGGTCATAAAAGCGTTATAATGCCTTATGGGCTGTTGACATAGTCTCCAATATGACTACAATGTACAATAAACATTCTGCGCATGGAAAGAAAGGGCCCGCCCTTCCTCCAAGCGTAAGCCTGAAGCGTAAGCGTTTCACATTATCCGTTTCGTCCGGCGTTTCGTTGTCCCCGGTTTAATGCAACGATCGTCCGGTCAGACTGGTCCGCAAAAGCGGAGTTTTTTTATCATCCTCTGAACTAAGGATCCTGTTATGAGTATCAACTCCAAGAATCGTCCGGGCTTCACGCTCGTCGAGTTGCTCGTCGTCATCGCGATCATCGGTATCTTGATCGGTCTTCTGCTTCCCGCCGTTCAGGCGGCTCGTGAAGCGGCTCGTCGCATGCAGTGCACGAACAACCTCAAGCAACTTGCTCTTGCGACGATGAATTACGTCGATGCGAACCGCGACACTCTGCCCCTCGGACAGGACTGCTACGGCGCAACCCCCGGAACAGGCAACACGCTCGGTTATGGTTGGCGCGATTTCATCCTTCCGAACATGGAACAAGCTTCGGCTTACCAGCTTTTCCTGACTTACTATAACGCTGGAACGTCCGCCTGGAGCGCTGGAACTGACTACAAGGGTATCCAGATCAACACCTATCAGTGTCCGTCTGACGGAAACGCGCGACAAATTCAGGATAACTATGCCTGTGCCAGCTATCACTGCAGCTACGGCGACTACTGCGTTAAGGCGGAAAGCTGGGGTTGGGTCAACGGTTCCGCAGGTCGTACCGACTACTCCCGCGGCGCTCTCCAACCGAAGACCTGGACGCCGCTTTCCGCTATCGTTGACGGCACCTCTAACACAGTCATTTACTCTGAGGGTATCGTTCCCGTTATCAACACCTCCCCTCTTAAGGGTGGAGTCGCCGTTAACCGCACCGACGTTTTCGCGTCTGGCACCGGTCACAACACATGCGAACTCAGCGGATTCAATCCGCAGGCGTGTATTAACCTTCGCGGCGAAGGCAACGCTTTCGCGTCTGGAGTTTCTGTAGCGGCTAAACGAGGGATCCGTTGGGACGACTGCCAGCCGATTTATGCGGCGTTCACTACTATCTGCCCGCCCAACGCCCCGAGTTGCCATGTCAGCAACGACGACTACACGGCTATGATTGTTTCCGCTCAGTCCAACCACTCCGGCGGGGTTAACTGCGCGATGGTCGACGGTTCTGTCCGTTTTGTCAGCGACACAATTGACTGCGGAAATCTTACCGCGGCTTGCAAACGATCTGGCAAGTCCAACTTCGGCGTTTGGGGCGCGATGGGCTCCCGAGACGGTGGCGAATCCGTCAGTAATCTCTAATTCTTTCACTCCTGATCGAGCGATTGTTACGTCCGATCAAACCAGACGTGAAAGTTCATTCATCGCTCTTTGGCTCGACAGCCTTTCAGGTCGAATTGAGTCAAAGGGCGTTTTTATTATTTCTGACGTTGCGTTGATAAACGTTCGCCTTTAATCGCCCAACGTCTTCCATCCTGTCACAACTCAGGAAAATGCTCAAATGAAAAAAACAGCAATCCTCGCAATAGCATGCGTTATGATTTTTGCAACTCTTGGATGCAATAAAGGTTCAAAATTAGACGATCTGAACAGCGTTTCCGGCGTTATTACTCTCGACGGAACTCCACTTGAGGGCGCTTCCATTACCCTTTATCCGACAGCGCCCGGCGCCCGTAGCGCAGGTTGTATCTCCAGCGCCGACGGTAAGTTCAAGTTTCAGACTCTGACCTCAAACGACGGCGTCGCCAATGGCGAATATCAGGTCTCTGTTACTAAGATGATCATGGAAAACGCTTATACAGACGAAGAAGCCAAAATCTTCAGCGAAGCCGGAGGCAAGAGCCATAAGCAAGTCTTTCCTGGTCGCCCTGAACCGACCCCCAAAAATGAGCTTCCAGAAAAATATGCCAAGCCGGACACGTCCGGATTGACGCTCTCAATCAACGGACCTACGAAGGAACTCAAACTGGAACTCACCTCTAACTGATCGAGCATTGACGACAGTTTTCGTTTAGTCAATTTTAAAGCTCCCTCTGTTTTAATTCAGAGGGAGTTTTTCCTTCATATTAATCCGTAACTCTTTTTTCCAACGCTGTTTTTCCAACATTAAATCTGTAATCGCCTTCGTCAACTTGACGTCTTGTTTACTCTTCAGATAATCATGGTCGGCGGTTGGTCTTATAACGTTCAGAAAGCAAGTCTTTCTAAACAGCAACTTCACGGATTTTAATAAAGAAGATCTCCATGCGATTGATCAGCTATCTTATTACGCTTGTCGCGTCGTTTATTAGCGTCGTTCTCTGTTCTTCCAAACTTGGGGCCGCGTCTCCTCCGCGTCAGATGGAAACGCCGGACGAAACACGTCAAATCGTGCTCGTTTTCGTACCGGACAAAGAAAAAACAGACGGAATCGTCACGTGTTTTTCCCGAACAGACTCAAAATCTCTCTGGAAGCAGGAACTCGGTCCCATGCCCGCTAAAATCGGTCGCAACGGTCTTGGCGAACCAGGGGATGATAAAGGAGAAGGAAACGGTAAATTGCCAGCTGGAGAATGGGAGCTCGCTTACGCGTTTGGCTTTAGCCCAGATCCTCCGAAAGATCTCAAGATACCGTATCGTCAGATTACTGACGACGACTTTTGGGTCGACGAATCCAATGCGCCCGAGTACAATCACTGGGTGAGCGGAGTTGAACCTGCCGTTTCTCACGAAAAAATGACGGCGCCTATTATTCGTTATAACATCGGGCTGGTCACGCTTTACAACGTTCATCCCATTTATCCGGGAAAGGGTAGCGCTATATTTCTTCATGTCTGGCTCAATCCAGAGCGCCCTACCGCCGGTTGCGTGGCTTTGGACCGTGATAACGTCGTGAAGATTCTTCAGTGGCTTGATCCTAAAAAACGTCCTCGAATCCGCGCCCAGACAGAACCAGAACTCTGAACGCAGACGCGACGGCGTTACTCTCTTTTTTTTCTGTTTTTCAGTAATTTGGCGCGAAGCGGTTGTTGAATGGCTTTGCGCTCCTCGTTGTTCCCTTCATGATCGCGCGTTTCGGTCGGTCTGATCTGTCGTTTGGCATTTTCTAAAACAAGTTGTTCTTCGGGCTCGTTTAGCTCCTGCGGCGAATAACGAAAAAGACTCGTAACAAATTCGATGAGCATTTCCGGATTCGCTTCGCCTTTTTTGTCGAAGATATCACGCGGCAAATTAACGTATCCACAAGGCGTCCCATCAACAAATTGAAGATTGATTCCTCTCTTCTCCAACAACTCTTTGAGCTTAAATTTTTGATCGATAGCACGAAATTCAATCTCAAGCATTTTGGAATGGTCCAAAAGTCCTTCTAGTCGAATCAGTTGAATCTTCTTCACCCTAAATTTGAAAGCGAGGACACGAATTATTGACAATTCGAAGATCCTTTCTGCCTCTGGTGGCAGATTTCCAAACCGATCTTTCAATTCTTCACGAAGCGCTTCGCCTTGTTCAAAGCTTTCAACGCGGTCAAATCGACGATAAAAATCGATTCGGGATCGCGAGTCGCGAATATATCGGGAATCCAAAACCGCGCTTATCGGGAGATCTATCTCGACGTCAACGCGGAGTTTTTGGGGTTCGCTCTTCAACATTCGCACGGCCGCTTCAAGCATTTCACAATACATCTCGTAACCGATTGCTTCGATATGTCCGCTTTGTTGCGTCCCCAGAATATTGCCCGCTCCGCGTATTTCTAAATCACGCATTGCGATTTGAAATCCTGAACCAAGCCGATTGTACTCCTGGATAGCGTTCAATCTCTGCTTTCCTTGGGTCGAGATTGTTTTGTTTGGTTCAAGCATCAAGAAACAGTACGCCTGCTTTTTCTCGCGTCCAACGCGTCCACGAAGCTGATGAAGTTCTGCAAGTCCAAACATATTGGCATTATCAATAAAGATCGTATTGGCGTTGGGAATATCCAGACCGCTTTCGATAATCGTGGTGCAAACAAGAACGTCAAATCGACGGAGAACGAAATCTCTCATCGTCGTTTCCAATTCTTCGGACGACATTTGAGCATGTCCTACCCGAATGCGAGCCTCTGGGACAATCTTATGTAGCTTTTCGGCAACGTCTTCAATATCGTTGATCCTATTGTGAAGATAATAAATCTGACCGCCGCGATTTAACTCGCGCAAAAACGCAATTCTAACGATCTCGTCGTCAAAACGTAAAACTTTCGTTTCAACTGGAAGTCTGTCCTCAGGAGGAGTTTCAAGACTGGAAATATCACGTACTCCAAGAAGGGATAAGTGGAGCGTTCGAGGAATAGGAGTCGCTGTCATCGTCAAAATATCGACTGTAGCGCGTAACTTCTTAAGACGTTCCTTGTGAACGACCCCAAACTTCTGCTCTTCGTCAATAACGATTAGTCCAAGCTTCTTAAATGAAACGTCCTTTGAAAGAAGTCGATGCGTCCCTATCACGATATCAACGCCCCCGTCAGAAAGCTTCGCGATTGTTTCATGCTGTTCTTTTGGCGAGGAATATCGCGACAACGTTGCAATACGAACCGGAAACGCCGACGTTCGATCGCGAAAAGTGCGATAATGTTGCTCCACCAAAACGGTCGTTGGCGCCAACACAGCAACCTGATAGCCCGCTTCAACCGCTTTAAAGACGGCTCGCAGCGCAACTTCAGTCTTTCCAAAACCAACGTCGCCGCATAGCAAACGATCCATAGGACGTGAACGTTCCATATCTTTTTTTACGTCCTCGATCGCCGTCAACTGATCGTCTGTTTCTCTGTAGGGGAACAACGATTCAAAGTCTTGTTGCATCTCATCGTCAGGAGGAAATTCAACCCCTTGTAGGGAATCTCGAGCCGCCTGAACTTCGATCATTTCGTGAGCATAAGCCCAAATAGCCTGACGTGCTTCAGCTTTTTTTGAGTTCCACGCCTTCCCCTTGTACGTAGAAAGCCGAACCTTATGGCCGCCAACGCCGACATATCTCTGGATTTTACGAATCTTCGACGCCGGAACATATACATAAACATTACGCGCAAACTCAAGCTTTAAATGATCTTCCGTCTGGTTCGCCTTTTTTATCGTCTCTACGCCCAGATATCTCGCAAGTCCATAATCCTCGTGGATTACATAATCATTTGGAGTCAATTCCATAAAAGAATCGACTGTTTTGCTTAGATTCCTCTTTCGGGTTCCTCGGGTTCGCCGAGATATAGTACGACCAAAGAGCTGATCAGAACCGACAAAATAAACGGCCCGATCTCTCCATTCAAACCCTGAGGAGATCGTCCCCACGGAAAACGAGAGACGTTTTTCAAGTCCTGGAGAGGAATTCTGAAAAGTCGTTTCGAGACGCCGCCCTTCCGTTTCTGACGCGCACGCGATCAGAACGCGCTCTTCTGAAGACAGTTCCTTGAAGACTTTTTCAACGTGAGTGAAATCCCCCTGAAATCTCTCTATTGAAAAAAAATGAGCGTCAACAGTTAAACTCGCATATTCGCCCCCAAAAGCCACATTAACGACGTGTACCGTAGGATAGCAATAGAGAGCGTTTATCGTCTCAGATACAGACGCCGAATGGTTCTTTGAACGATCGGCAACCAGACGAGTCGTTTCTGCAACAACGGCGTCCGTATCGACAATGAATATAATAATGTTGCTCGGCAAACGATCGACAAACCGTGATTCAAACGCCCCATGAACGCTCAAACGTGAAATTCTTACGGAATCTAAATCGTCCAGAGAACGTTGACTGACAATGTCAAAGGTTCTTATCGATTCAAGTTCGTCGCCAAAAAATTCAAAACGAACCGGGTTGTCCCAATCTATCGCATAAACGTCTACGATATCACCCCGAACGGAATATTCGCCCGGAAGTTCTACCGCCGGCGTCGACGTAAATTTTCCATCGACTAGCCAGCGAATAAGCGCGTCTCGTCCAAATTCTCCCCCTTTGTCCAACGAAATGGAATCATCGACAATTTGCTCTCTTGAGGGAACACGTTGAAGAAGCGCCGTCAGTGATGAAACAACAACCGGAGCCTTCGCGTCGATATTTGAAACATTGCTCTTTCTGTTTTCTTCCGTAGCTAATTCGTCAAATAGTTTTAGAATACGGAGTCTCTTGCCAAAATCAGCGTCCTCCGACAGAAACATTTCATCAGCGGACGCGCTAAGCGTCTCTGGTAAAACTGGATATGTCAAAATCGGAGAATCCGTGAAGAAAGCGAGATCGTTAGCAGCGCGTTCAACGTCGCCTACCTTAGAAACAACAACGAGTATAGGTCTTCTGGTCTCATCGGAGACAACTCCGCCCAAAAACGCATACGAACTACCTACGCATCCATTCCATACCACGGACTCGCCACGTCCAATCGTTTCCATTGTTCTCTGGAAATCATTTGAAGTCGCCAAATCCTTTTTTATACCTGTCAAGACTGGACTGGACATATCATCCCCTGCATGACAAATCTTTCGTCACAATACCGCAAACCGTCGAACCTTCTGCATCGCCATCAGGAGTTTCCCTCCCGGCGTGTTAGCCGCGTATACGTCTGTATAAACACGGTCAAAACCTCGCGCGTGTCGCAACAACACAAAACAGAAATGCGAATCCCTCTTCCTGTAAGAACGTTTTCAGTATAGCGCAAATACCAGAAAAAAACAGACAGACGTTGAAAATAAAGAAACATTCAAAAAACGCCAGAAAGGACCTTTTCCTCTCTGGCGCAAACTCATTCACAACTCAAACACAAGTCGCCAACAGGCCTAATCAACGTCCAATGCCCCAGCGATAGAACTTCTTGAGCTTCAGACC
>CACYBR010000122.1 GCA_902772705.1 uncultured Planctomycetota bacterium | reverse complement strand
TCCGGCAAAGTCCGCATTGACAACGGAGTCGCTCGATGTGAAGGCCTCGACCCTTCCTGAATGAGGATCAAGCGTCAACCATTCGTCAGATTCAAATTCCGCGTCAATCCCCGTAAGCTTCATTGCGCTCTGCCAGGGTTCTGTAACCGCGTTCGTCACGACAAAAACGAATCGTCCGTCGCGTTCGAAAGCGCCCTCGATGCAATGGGGATACGCCGGCGTCGGAGTCAGCCGCGGTCCGGCGAAATCGCCCAACTCGCGCGCGACGTCTTCCCAGCTGTTAATCGGTTTGTCTTCAGAGACGCGATATTCGCGGAAGTCAGGATCGGCCCAGTCGCATCTAACGTCGTCCGACCAACGTGGAAAAATGACGCCGCTGTATTTTCCCAAAAGACGTTTGGCTTCTTCCTTGTTCTCTGGATTCTTCGTCAAACTATCGAGCGTTTTGCGATCGGCGACGCAAAACGACGTCTGAATTCGAGAAAGACCCGAGCCGAGAATATCAAACGAACTTTTAATCTGTTGCGCGCGTTCAGACTGCGTTTCGGGATCGTATTTCTTCGCAACAGGGATAAACTCTCCCTGAAGCTCTTCAATCGGATAGTACAACAGAATCGGCCGAACCGGCGTCGCGTCTTTTAACGCAGCGTTGAGACGTCCTACAAATCGACAGTAATTACGATGCGTTTCTTCGTTGCGATAATCTGCGCCGCCGATCGTGTAATAAAGGGTGAAATCGGTCACGCCAAACGCGGCCTGCCAACCGGCGGCGGCTTCCATCGTCGCAAGGTCGACTGGTTGACGATCGCCGGAATTGAGTTGCGAGAAATCGCTGATCTCCGTCATAACGCGACGCTGACCGATAAATTCCGCCGCCGAACACGGAAAAGCGGCGGCCTCCCAACATCCGTAAAAATAGGCGACTGGATCGGAGTTCAACATGTCCAATCCGGGAATGTCGAACATTTTAAGGACGTCAAGCTTATTGCCGTCGAGCGGAACGTGCATGATGACGTTTTCTTCGTAAAGCGTATGACCGGACGCGACGGGTCCGTCCGGATCTTCCCGGCAAAACTCACGAATCGGACCATAATAACGCGCGCAATCGAGCTCGCCAAGAAGCGTCCAAAATTGTCGGCGAACTTTCTTATCCGCGTCCGAATATCCGGCAAAAAGGGAGCGTAGCTTTGGGCGAAGCTCTTCGCCGTATTTCTCAAAATACTTCGTCTCAACGTCGTCGTACCACGAAACGACGGGCAAACATTTCTTATCTGGATCCAAAGGATCGACAGTGGGAACGCGCGAACGAATATGCTCCTCCTGAATAATTCCCAGATTCGCCGCCATCATTGACGGTTCGTCCGTAAAGAACGCCTCGACATAGTCGAAAAGCTCTTTTCCCAACGCTTCTCGATAATGCCTGTGCGTAACGTCAATAAAACGTTTGGTCGCCGCGGGATTGAGAGGATTGGGATAACGACGCGCGCGCGCGACGTTGTTGCTCGAATGAGTAAACTCGTAGCAGTCACGAACATAATAGGGAGGATCGTGCTCCGGATCATAGGCGAGTTCGAGGGACCAGAGATCGGGCCGACCCTCCAGCACGACGCCGCCCGCTTCCAGACTCGGATATCCGTCTTCGTCGTAGATCCAAACTCTCATTCCTCCGTCCCTGAGATTTCGGACGCCTTTAACGAAACGCTCCCAGTTCTCTTCCTTACGAATATACCCTTCTCCTCCGACGTTGACGACAAGACCGCCAAGACCGCAAAGATCACGGTAATATTCGATTCTCTCAGGATTGGTCAAATCCTGCCCATGAACAATTTGCAGCGGACGCCACACGCGCGGAGGCGTGGCAAAATCGGCCAACCATTCCTCGGAAAGAAACGCGCCTCCGTTAGCGTCGTATTCAATCTTCTCAGCGGCAGGAGCGCTTTCGTCAGAACCAGGAACGATCGTTCTGGTCTCCTGCGCCTGACAAACCGAAACGATTCCGAATAAACACGCCAACATCGTGGAAACAATCTTATTCACTCTCATAATGCGCCTCGTCAAATAAACGGATAAGGGTTCGCGAGCGCGAACAGAACCGAGAAATGCGGATGCATTGTCATGCCTCTGGTCGTTGCCGAAAGAGGTATCCGGCATAACCGACAACGCGTTCGCGATCCCCGGCGACGTCGCCGCTAGTCGCGTAACCAACGCGGATCGCTTCAGAAAACTCGCCCTTCTTTTTGAGCGTCGTAAGCGTAAAATACGCGGGCATGATTCCGCACATTGAAATTCTGTGGTCCACAACGGTTCGAAGCAGCTCGTTCGGCTCGGCGGTCTCCAGCGCGTCGGTCGCCATTTTGTCAAGAACGCGCGTTGTCGCGTCGTCCGCGTAGTGATTCATATCGCTCGAAATCAGAAGCAGCGGTTTCGATTTGCCTTCAGATTCTCGTGTCTTCAACAGCTTCGCAAATCTTTCGGCGCAGGAATCGAGCTCGCTCTGCGTCGCACGCCCAACCAGGATTCCAACGACGTTAGCTCCGGGAAAATATTTAGCGATCAACGGAAGCTGAACCTCGATTGAATGTTCAGAACGATGGGAAAGAACGTCTTTTTGGAACGCTGGCACGGCGTCGACAAAAGCGTCGACAAAATCCAGATCGTTCGGAATGGAACCGACTCCGTAACTCCATGTTCCATAGGGCATAACGGCAAGATCAGCGCCCTCGCGCCGGTGCTTCGGGGCCAGAACGACAACTGTCTCAGGAGGCTCGATCCGGCTCATTGTTTCAGCGGCGAGTTTAGCGGAATAGATCCAACCGGCGTGCGGGACCATCGCCGCGGGAACGCGAAGCCTCGCTTCTGGAACGGAGAACGCGCGCTCGATACGGTTCAGCGCGTCGTCCATTTCTCTGGCGGAACCGGGATAAAAGGTCCCGGCAACGGCGGGAGGTCTCGTCATCGCCGCATAATCCTGCGTCGCCGCCGCGCGACGGAGACGGGGCGCTTGTAAATGAAAGAACTCCGGGACAAAGGAAAACGACGGTCTCGCAGTCGTCGCCTGCTCGTCTTCCAACCGACGATTATTCTCAACGACCTTCGCCAGTTCCGGATTCCTGCTGATTTGCCATACGAACGGTTTTTTAAACGAAACCCCTTCAAACGCGAACAACTGAACGTCGTCCGATTTCCACGAGCCACGAGCGAGTCCCGCTTTGTCGCAGAGACCTTCCAAAAACTGGTCCGGATCCCAGCCTAATTCAACCGGAACGCTCGGCAGAAGAAGTCCGCGCCGTCCACGCCCTGCAATTTGCAAGCCGTCGCGCCCAATGACAAACGATTCGCGACGAGCTTCGCCAACCTCCTGAATCGTCCTCATCGCCCCAAGAGCCCAGACTTCAAGGTCAAGATCATAGAATTCCCGGGCGCTCACCGGTGGAAATCTCGGATCGTGAAGAGCCGCGGAAACAGCGGAGGATTCCAGCGCTTCGCCCAGTTGGATTCCTTCGTTCATATATCCCATGCAGGAACGCAGTCTTCCACGCTTCTTGAAGCTCACGAACGCGCCCAAAACAGCCTGAGTTCCGACGCTTCCCAGCTCGTCTCTGGCGGGTCTGGGAGTCGCCGCGACCTCAGCGGCGACCCGATCTCGCGCCCAGAAGAAAAGGCGTTCCATAACCTCTTGAGAAAATTCCGGTTTTGGCGCGTGCGACGCGCTTGAATTTACATTCTCGCTCATGGTCGTTTATCCAATCAAGTTCCCATTTGACTCTATTTTCTGGTTTGCCGCCCAACGCGACCCTCCAAGAATATACGTCTTCAGTGGGCAAAAGTCGAGGAAAAAACGCCGTTCAACGAAAGCTTTCGATTTTTCATCCAAAAAACACGCGCTAACGTCAATCTCAGCGCGTCTTAGAATGAAAACAAAACAGAGTCGGCGAGAAAACCATGCCAATGAAAAAAGCCGCCGTAGAGCGTAAGATCGGCTGACGATCGGATCCCGCAACGGTACTTGCATTCCGTAGGGTGACGACATTGGAATCCGAAACGATCTTTCACGTTCTACGACGGCTAGCGCGCGCCTGACGACGACTCAGCGTCGCAATATAACCAACACGAACAAACCGGTCAAATCCGCGACTGGCGGGAAAGCCGGCGCTCGTGACGCAGGTCCATTAATGCGTCCTCAAGGACTCTTTCCATTCTAACAAAGCCCCGAAGTTACGCAAGGACAGTATCAAAAAAAATATCCTCGCCCTTTCCTGACACGCTCGAAAGGACCGTCGACGCCGGTAGAGAAGCCTCTGCAAGGCTCCCTGCCCAAACGTTACGATGATTGTAACCATGACCCTGCGACCCGTCAAACAAAAAAATCCATCAAAACGTTATTTTCTGCATAAAAGATAATGCGCTTCCTCAAAATACGGGATTTTTTAAAGAAAAAAATATTTGCTCAACCTCAAATCTCTTCAACATGCCACGTCGCTCACTCCTCCAAACGCACAGACAAAAAACATCCTGTTTTACGGCTAAACGCCTGAGAATTATCCTATCGAAGCGCTCTAAGCAAACGACCTGGCGTCGAAATCAAAACGAGGATTTCTTGCGAAATGGAAGAAATCTTTACCGACCGCAGGGCAAATGTTGTCAACTCTCTTCTGTCTGACAAATAGAGAGTTGCGTATTACGACGCCGACTTGAAAAGAAAATGAACGAACGTCTTTATCGATAAGCTTCAACTCGAAAACAAACCGTCTTATCGGGAATCGAAATAATCGTCGCGGCGTGCAGTTATAACAAAATCCGCCATTTTTATTCCAAAAAGGCGTCTCCCCCTTGAACTTATATCCTTTTGCGTGATAATGAGCGGGATTTAGTACATGAAAAGCAAGGTCGCTTGGAGTATGAGAGACGCCGTGTCTCTTTATGGCGAGCGACGTAAAC
>CACYBR010000121.1 GCA_902772705.1 uncultured Planctomycetota bacterium | reverse complement strand
CTCAAGTTTACGTCGCAATATTTGCTTCGCTTCGGCGTGGTTGACGACGTTGTGGAAGAACCCCTTGGGGGCGCGCATCGCGACCACCGAATGATGGCGCTCAATCTCAAGAAATATATCCGCGCGAAGTTGCGCGAGCTCACGAAGATTCCGCTCGACCAGCTCGTCGAGGAGCGTTATCGGCGGTTCCGCAACCTTGGCGTTTATCTCGAAGAGGCCGTCGAGGCGGCGGTTGAGAATCCTGATCCGAAGGAGGTCGCGAAATCCGAGCGCGGAGAATGACGGCGGATTTTTGCGGAACGCGCTATGTTAACGAAGCTTAAGACCTTTTCTCTGCTCGGCGCCTCGTCCTTTCCGGTCGACGTTGAGGTTTCCGTTTCTCTCGCGCCAGATTCCGGCGGGAGCGAGGGGAACTACGACGACACGAAGACGACGATCGTCGGAATGGCGAAGACGGTCGTTCGGGAAAGCGCGTTTCGCGTGCGCCTCGCCCTTGAACATTCCGGCTTTCCGCCGCCTCGGGGCTCGATCGTCGTCAATCTTGCGCCCGCCGATCTTCCGAAACAGGCGGCGTCTTTCGACCTGCCGATCTCTTTAGGCCAGATCTCCTCGAGCGGACTGGCGCGCTTTGACTGCCTCAACGATTACGCGACGATCGGCGAACTCGATCTCGACGGGCATACGCGCCCGTGTCGCGGCGTTCTGGCCGCCGCGCGCGCCGCAAAGGCGCTCGGATTGCGAGGGCTCCTCGTGCCGGTCGAGAATGCGCGCGAGGCCGCGCTCGTGCAGGGAATCGAAGCGATTCCGATCGCGTCGCTCAAGGAAGCGGTTCTCTTTTTGCAGGGAAGGCTGCAGATTGCGCCCGCGCCGGGCCTGACCGGCTCGGAATTCGACGAGTTCGCGAAATACGATATTGATTTTGCCGAGGTGCGCGGTCAGGAGACGGCCAAACGCGCGATGACGATCGCCGCCGCCGGGGGACACAACGTTCTCATGTTCGGATCGCCCGGCGCCGGCAAGACGATGCTCGCTAAGCGACTTGTTACGATTCTACCGCCGATGACGCTCGAAGAATCGCTCGAGACGACGGAGATCTACAGCGCGCTGGGCAAGCTCGACGGTCGCGCGCTCGTCGCGACGCGTCCCTTCCGCGAGCCTCATCATTCGATCAGCGAGCCCGGGCTCATTGGCGGCGGCGCCTCGCCCATGCCGGGGGAGATCAGCCTCGCTCACAACGGCGTTCTCTTTCTCGACGAGCTCCCTGAGTTCAATCGCAAGACGCTCGAAGCGCTCCGTCAGCCGCTCGAAGACCGCGTCGCTCGCATTACGCGTTCGAATCAGACCGAGACCTTTCCCTCCAACTTCATCCTTATCGCCGCGATGAACCCGTGCCCGTGCGGGTTCCGGACCGATCCTCGCCGCAAATGCCGATGCACTCCGCAACAGATCGAGCATTATATGTCGCGCATCAGCGGGCCGCTACTCGACAGGATCGACGTGCACATCGAGACGCTTCCGGTCACGTATCAGGAGCTTTCGTCGACCGAGCCGCAAACGTCGAGCGCCGAGCTGCGCGAGGTCGTCCTGCGCACCCGCGCGATTCAGGCGGAGCGTTACAAGGATGAGAACAACGTTCGCGTCAACGCCGCGATGCGTCGAAGCCACATCGAACGTTTCGCGCGCCTTTCCCCCGAATGCGGCGCGATGCTCGAGAAGGCGATGGACGAATTCGGCTTTTCCGCGCGCGCTCACGATAAGATTCTGCGCGTCGCGCGCACGATCGCCGACCTTGAACAGAGCGGCGAGATCAAGCAGGAACACCTCTTCGAGGCGCTCTCTTATCGCGTTCTCGACAGAAAACTTTGGAAATAATCGCCGGTTACGGAAACACCAATGGCAGATCAGGGCCCGACGTTTTTCGATCCTGAGAATCCCGTCTGGGAATTGTACGATCCCAAACGCGAGATTCTAGTCGCGAGGGTCGCGTTTGTCGACGGACCAGACGGCGTCTTCGATTACAAGATACCCGAACGTTTGCGCGAGCGCGTCGTTCCCGGAACGCGCGTGAGGGTTCCGCTGGGAACGCGCAACCGCTCCGTCGTCGCGTACTGCGTCGAGGTTGAACGTCGCGAAGAAAAGAAGGTGCCCGCGCCGGCGCCGTCCAAACCGAAGACGCCCGTCAAGCCGCAGGGGCCGACTCTCTTTGCGCTCGAACCTCCCGAAGAAACGCCCGAGACGCCCGCGAGCGTCGGCTCCGACCGCGGCAAGACGTTCCGGCTCAAAGAGGTTCAGAACGTCGTCGATCCCAAACCGCTCCT
>CACYBR010000120.1 GCA_902772705.1 uncultured Planctomycetota bacterium | reverse complement strand
GACGTCGAAGGTCCAAAAGGATTGCAGAAGTGGACAAAGAACGGCTTCACGAGAACGATCGAAAACGAAAACTGGCGCAGCACGCTGCCCGCGCCTAATGAAAAGGGAGAGATCGTTCTGGATCAAAAGGCGGCCTTCGATCTGGCGCTCATTCATTCGCCCCAGTACCGGACGGCTCTTGAGAACGTCTATCTCGCCGCGCTGACGGTTACCGCTGAACGTTACGCGTTCGATACGAAATTCTACGGGGGAAGCTCGCTCTTCTACAACAACTACGGAGGCTTCAAAAAAGGCGCGAGCTCAAGCACGCTCAACCTCACGACGCTCGACGCGGGAGCCAACCGCAGACTTGCAACCGGGGGCAACATCATCACGGAAATTGCCAACTCGATGGTGTGGACGTTCAGTCCGGACTCTCAGTCGATGAACCCGACGACGGAGATCAGTTACTCGATCACGCAGCCGCTCCTCCGCGGAGCGGGACGCGCGATCGTTTTGGAAAGTCTGACGCGGAGCGAGCGGCGTCTTCTGGCGAACGTTCGTCAGCTCGCGTTCTACCAGCAGGGGTTTTACGTTGGCGTCCTCACTGGCAATTCTCCCGTTTCCATGCCGTCGAACGGCGGCTATCCCGGGAGCGGCGTTGGCGGCGCGAGCGTCGGAGGATTCTATGGACTTCTCTCAAGTCAGATCCAGATTCTCAACCAGGAATCAAACGTCGCGTCTTCTGAAGACAACTATCAGCGTTACGAGGAATACTTCGCAACGAGCCGAATCACCGACCGTACCGACGTCGATCGTATGCGCCAGAACTGGCTTTCCTCTCAGCAGAACCTTATTCAGCTAAAGGACAATTATCGCGATTCCGTCGAGGAATACCTCATGTCGCTGGGGCTGCCGCCTGATATTGAGAACGTCGTCGTGCGCGATCCGCTTCTCGAACAGTTCGTTCTCATGCCCGAGACTCTTGAAAGACTCCAGAACGACGTCTCCACGTTCCTCGCATGGCTGCGCAGTAAAGACAATCAGGTTATCGGCACGACGAGCGAACGCTACGTTAATTCGATCGACGACCTTCGCGACCCCGGAACGAACGTGACGCGACTCTCCGTCGCCGACCTTCGCGCGCTCTTCGCCGAATTCGACAACCTCTTCGCCGCCGGTCTTCAGGAAACGAATCGCGACGTCGAGTATCTCGAAACGGAGGTTCGACCTCGACGCGAGGCGGCTCTCGTCGCGATGCGCGCGCGATTCGAAAAGGAAAACCCCGAGCTTGACAGTTCCTTTGCCGACTTCCGTCTCTTCGACGAGCGCGTCGCCGCGATTCGCGACGACCTCGATCGCGCGAAGGAAGACGTCAACGAGTATGGCGTCGTGCTCAAGGCGCGCGGCGTTAAGTACGACGTCGCCAAGACGCTCGAACTCATTAACCAGACCGCGCTGGCTTATTCGCCGGACGACCTCGCGAGCATGATCTTGAGGCAACGCGAGGACAAGTCGGCGACGCCATTCCCGTCTACGGTCAACCAGCTCGTTCGCGACCTCCACATGGAGTCCGATCTTAACGATCCGATCCAGTTCAACATCAGCGAGATCGAAGCCGAAATCAAGCAGCTCGACCTCATGGCTCAGAATCTGACCAGCGAGAATCGCGCGGAGTATCTTACGCGCCGCGACAAACTCGAACAGTCGATCGCGACTCTGCGTTCGGGAGCGCTCATGCGCGGCGACGTGTACCGATACTGGTTCAGCACGTGCCTCACGAAGCTCTCCGAAGAGATCATGACCCTGCGATTGGTACAGGCGCGCGCGAGACTTGAGTCTATCGAACTCGCGATCGTCGACGTCAACTCCGAAGACGCGTTTCGCGTCGCGAGAGAACGACGACTCGACTGGATGAACGTCCGCTCGAATCTCGTCGACCAGTGGCGCGATATCGAGATCGTCGCCGACCGGCTTCGGAGCGACCTGAGCGTCAACGTCGGCGGCTCCATCTCAAACGAGGGACAGAACCCGCTGAACTTCAGCCGCAGGAACGCGCGATTCTCGGCAAGCGTTCAGTTCGACGCTCCTCTTGATCGATTCCTTGAACGCAACAGCTACCGTCAGGCGCTGATTGCTTACGATCAGGCGCGACGAAACTACTACTCGTACGTCGACGACGTGCATCAGCAGATCCGAAGCGCTGTTCGCGCTATTGAGCTCGCTCAGATCCGATTTGAACTACAGCGCGACAGCGTGCTGACCTCGATCAAGCGCGTTCATTCCGCTCAGCTCAACCTCACTAAGCCGCCTACCGGCTCGTCGCGCGTCGGATCCGTCAACACGAGCGCGGAAGCGCTGACAAACGCGCTGGAATCGCTCCTGAACTCGCAGAACGACGTTATGTCAACGTGGCTTCAGTATCAGTCGCGACGAATGAACCTCATGCTGCTCATGGGCGTCTTCAATCTTGACGAGACCGGACGATGGATCGATCCGGGCGTCATCGACGCGAATCTCCTGCGCCAGTACCTTTCCGACATTGGCGCGTCGCAGGATTCGCTTTCGGGCGTCGACCGGCTCCCGACGTTCGAGCAGCTTTCCGGAGGTCGTTCGGTCGAAGCGATTCAGCAGATGGGCGATCAGGACCTCAACCGCGAGAACGCGGAGCAGGGCGTCGCGGGAGAAGACGCTCGCAACAGAGCCGGCGGAGGCTACACGATCCCCGGGTC
>CACYBR010000119.1 GCA_902772705.1 uncultured Planctomycetota bacterium | reverse complement strand
CGCGAGTCATAACAGACGCAAAGGCTGAGCTCTCCGGCATAGGTCAGGGTGACTGCGGAGAGCGCGGTCTTGTGTCGAAGCGACGCTTTTCCGTCAATGTGTTCGAGCACAACGTCGCCCAGCATTAGCCGCCCCTGCTCGTCCCGTTTCAGGGGCGAGTCCTCCAGAACGCGGCCAAGATTGGAAAAGACGCCCGTTGAACGACAAAGGGGAAGCCTCAGCGTTAAACGCAACAATCCTGGCATGTTGTGGAGCGTGTTCAGCAGAAGCAGGAACCAATAACGCTGCCCTGTTTTCTTCACCCACAGCATTTCCTTCGCGACGCTCTGAAGCAAATTTTCTTTGCCTTTTTTTATCTTGCGGCGCGTACGATCGATAAACACAGCTGAGACAACATTTGAGATCGACGCTTTTAAATGACGCTCCGTCCTTAAATTGATCGGCGCCATCACTCGCAGGAGACCGTTCTTTTGGTCGTGCCTGACGTCGGTCAGCCATTTGTCCATAGTAAGAAAGAAGTCCGTAAGTAGTTCGTCGTTAACCGTAACGCCTCGTTCTCTGGTACGATGGACATAGTCGGACGTTTCCTCTTGAGTCAACCGCACGGTAAGCAAATGCGGATACCCTTCCTCCACCCCAAGTTTCCTGACAGGGGGAACAACGCGAACGAGAGCCCTCGGAAAGTGGAGGACAAACATTCTCGTCGACCTCCAGGTGTCGAAAAAATGCCTGAAATACGCGCGAACGCCCCAACCGATCCTGCGCCGTTCCCTGAACGCTTCCGGATTGATTTCAGGCTCCTCAATTGCTCTGGAAGACGCGCCTGTCGCGTTTGAATATAAAATCAGCCATTCGTTGATAAGTCGAATAACGCCTATTCCGTCGGCGACTGAATGATGAAAATGGAAAACAAGTCGGGACCAACTCTCCCGACGCGATTCTATATAACAAACGTGGAGTCCGGGCTCCGTGCCGAGATCGATCCCATGGAGATTAGGAAACCCTGTATCGTTAAGGATTTCAGGATGTTCGTCGTAATCAACACGTTTCACTTCGGGAAGCTGCTCGACCGGCGCCCAGAAAAGACGGCCAAAACGGCTTATTGCGCGTCGCTGAAGTAAAACATGTCTGGAGAAAAGCGTCGAAAGCGTCTGTAAGACTTTCGTCCAATCGAGAAGTCCGTTAAACCTAAGTTGAAAAACCAGATCCATTGGATATTCAGGGATACTGTCCCTGAACATGTATTCCTCGAAAAGAGCAAAAGGCTCGCCGGAGTCTTTTTCCTGAGAGACCGCCTTTGAAGAAAGAACGACGACTTTATCATCATGGCAGTTGATCGCTGCGTTCGACATTCCAGTCTTTCCTTAAACAAGCGCGAATCCAGCGACCTGACAAACGCCGTCCTATGACCTTATCGATCCTAACTCATCGGCGTCAGGACCAAACTGGAAGTATCTGTCAAAATCTTCTGAAGACGCGTCAATAAAATGCACGTTGTCCGGTTGTAGGAAACTCCCATACGTCCACGACGAGACCTCTTCGAGGTCTTTGACGGAAATCGCGTCGGTCGCTTCGCGCTTGTACCCGAGCGATACCACGATAATTTGTGCGTCTTTAGGCGCATGTGAACGCGTCGCGTTGAGCAGCTCGCCAAGACGATCGTTATTCGTCTCGACCGCGACCGCCAATCGAGACATAACCCTCAAGGTCGACCCGCCGCCAAAAATCTCATTCCATTCGCTTTGAGACTCGTTGTTCCCTTCCAAACCGTCGTTTACATTCGTCTCGGCGCCAATTTCGTCGGCATTAAGCGTAAACACAAGTCTGGAGTCTGAAGTCGACCATTCTTTGACCAGCGTAGCGGTAAAGGACACGGCCTTCTCTACGCGTTCCCAAAGCGCAGGATCGCATGGAGTCTTCCGATCCCGGGTCGCCGACGGCGCATACAGGTCCAAAACAATCACGATCGTTCTGGTCTGTCGTTTCGCGAACTCGCGTGTTTGAAGCTTGTTTCGTTTAGCGGTCGCGCGCCACGCGATCGTTCGACTTGAATCGCCAGGACGCCAATCCCGAATAGCGACCGTTTCGTCCGGCGCGCGGGAGGTCAGGCTCGTCGCCACGCTCGTCTCCTGAGTAAGACTGCCGGCGTAGGCGTCCCAAACGCTGGTAAGAACGCCCGTTCTTGGAAGAACCAAAACGTCCTCACGCGCCGGGACGCGTCTGGAACTACGATAAAAACCGCAGGGAAAACGGGTCGAAACTGTCAGCGCAACGAGTTGACGTCGACCGCGGCGCATCATGACGCCGACATAGTATTCCTTGAGTTTTTCCGTCGTCCTTACCGTAGGAAAATACACGACGGGACGAATCGTCGCGTCTCCGCGGGAAATCGCGCTGTAACCAATCTGCGGCAATTCCAGCGAGTCCTTGTTTTGCAAAGCCTCGTCTGCTTTATCGGAAACTCTCTTACCCGGCCTGCGCCTTTTCTTATTTTTTCTCTTTTTCCCATGAATGAGCGTGGCGTTCATCTCCGCCTCTGCTCGTTCCTGAGCGCGACTTTTAAGAGGGGCAGGAACGTCAAAGCAGGGATCTTCAGGGCTCCATTCGTCTTCAACGACGATAGCCCACGAGGGCGAACGGCGACGCGTTCCGTCAATTTCAATTTCGACATAAAAGGGTTCGCCGGCATAGATTGAATCCGGCAATCTGCGCTTTACACGAAGCTTTTTAAGCGTCCTGGCGCCCCAGACGTAATCGACGACCAGAAAACCGATGAAAAAGGCGCCAAGAGCCAGCAAAAGATTGACGCCGCGCGCCGCCGCGCTGAAAACCAATAACGCCGCTGCGGCTATAATCGCGACGCCGTCCTGCACCAGCGCCGTTTTCTTCCCAATTTTATTTGAGGCGTCGACATTCTTCGTTCTGGCGTCTTTCACACCGTCAAGAACCTTTTCGGAGCTCTTAAAGCGACGGACGAAATCGGAAAAGAAGCTCATGATCGCATACCTTTCTCACCGCAAGTCGCGGCAATGGAATCGCGACTAGCGCGCGTCCGTATTCGAAAAAACGTTCGCCGTCCTCAGCGTTTTTCGGAAACGACGATAGCGGCAAGGATCCGACAGACCGCGCTCGCAAGAGCGTCTGCCGCCTCTAATTCTTTTTCTTTAACTTTATAAACGTCAAGCACGGACGACGGCTTTTTCATCGTCGCTCCGAACAGCGCGCCCATCGTTCGCGCTAAGCTCTGATTACTCTTGACAACTCTGGCCGCTTCGGCGCTCACTTTCTGCGATTTAAGATCATAAACCACCCGAAGAGGCAAAAAGGGGACTCCATAAGCGGCGCAGACCTCCGCGACGGCCCACGTTGAATGATCGTATGCAGAAACGCCCTTTTTCTGCTCGTCGCTCGGTTTCTCGGAATTGAGACTCAAAAGCGTTCCCGTCCTGAAAAGATCTGCCAGCTCAACAGCGAGATTGACGGGAGAACAACTTGTCTTTTCTGGCGCAACGTCGTCAGCTTCAGACTCGTTGGAGACGACTTCAGAAAAATCAGCCGCTTCCGAACGGGCGCAAGGAACGTCGTCTGCTGAATCAGAACCTTCTTTATCGGCAGATAGAGGATCAGGAAGGTCGTCTTTTGTTTTTTCTCTTTCAGGACTCGCCTCCGACGTCAAAGCACGCTGACTCAAATCAATCGTTTTACCGTCTTCTGAAACAAGACGCTCAGGAATAAAAAGAGCCTTCGTTTTGAGCGACGGAACAACGGAGGAAGCAAAACCAATCGACGCGATCCTTGCCGGTCGGAACGCTTGAATCAACGCTTCGGTTCCCCGGCGCGCGGCGTCGAGGCCAGAACCGGTTTGAACGATCGCAATTGCGCGTCCCTTCCAGGAGCCAAAATAGTACTTGAAGGAATTTCCTTTCGTAACCCTGGGGACGCCCAATTTATCCAAAAGCCCGACCGCCTCCTGTTTCGTCGCTACAACGACTCCCAGTTCGACTCCCGCGACCGTAATTCTGTCTTTTGGAGCGTTTCCTTTGATCGAATCTTTAAAGATCAGTCCTTCATAACTACCCAGATCGCCAGACTCGACGCGCGACTTTACCTCCTCGACAACCATCTGTTGAGCGCGGGTCATCGTCTGTGTGGCAAGCCAATCGATAATGTATCGTGAGAAAAAGGGAGACGGCATGTCGAAACAGATTTCTTCATTAAAGGAGCGTCGTGGGACAATCGGGATCAGTTTAGAACGTCTGGCGCAAGTCGGAGGATTTCCTCGACAATTTCATCGACGGTCTTCCCATCGACCTCAACAACAAACGTCGCAACGTCCCGATACAGCGGCTCGCGGAATTTAAGAACGCTTTCAATCTCATCCACAGGCGAAGGAGCGTTCGTCAAGGAAGGACGGCGAGACGAAGTGCTCGAATCGGCGAGCATACGCCGCGCGATCGTATCAACGCTCGCCGTCAGCCATACGACGACGGCGTTCTTCTTCATTTCGGCGCGCGTCGTATCGCAAAGCGGCGCTCCTCCGCCGGTCGCGAGAATAAGGGGCTCGGGGGAGTTAAGAAAACCCGCGACAACCTGCGCCTCGATTTCGCGGAATCGAGGTTCCCCGTCCTCCTGAAAGATACGTGCGACCGTCTTGCCCACGCGCTCCTCAATCGCCGCGTCCGTGTCGACCACCGGCGTCTTCAGACGCTCGGATAAACGTTTGGCCACCGTCGACTTACCCGTCGCACGGTAACCGACAAGGGCGATCTTCCTGAACACGTCCTTCCCTTTCTGAAAACGTCAGGTCTACAAAACAAATCCCGTCGGACGATTCTTAGGTGATTAAGACGACCAACGGGAGGATCCTTCGACTGCTAATCGGGAGTTGATCTCATTCGATCCTGGAGTTGTCTCGGCGGACGAAGTCGGCAAAAGCGGCAAGAATCTGATTCGTAATCTTGCCGGGCTTACCGTCGCCAATCGCACGACCGTCGACAGCGACGACCGGAATCAGTTCCGCCGCGCTTCCTGTCAGGAAACATTCGTCGGCGGTGTAGACGTCGTGGCGCGTAAACGCCGCTTCGGCGCATTCCAGCCCCAGCTCTTTGCAGATCTCGATCACCACGTTACGCGTCACGCCCTCGAGGATGCAGGCGTCAATCGGAGGAGTCAAGAGCTTGCCGTTGCGAATGATGAAGATGTTGTCGCCCGTGCATTCGCAAACGTCGCCCTTATGGTTAAGCATCAAAGCCTCTTCACAACCCGCGACATGGGCTTCGATTTTCGCCATAATGTTGTTGAGGTAGTTCAGAGATTTAACGCGCGGGCTAAGAGAGTCGGAAGGATTGCGGATCGTACTTGCCGTGACGATTTTGATACCCTTTTCATAAAACTCGGCAGGATAGAGCGAGAGCGCCTGCGCGATAACGATGACAGAAGGTCTCTTGCAGGAACGTGGATCAATCCCAAGATTACCCTCGCCTCGGGAAACGATAAGACGGATGTACGCGTCGGTGAAGCCGTTTGCTTTAACGGTGTCGTTGATCGCCTTGACGACTTCCTGCTTCGTCATCGGAATTTCAATATTGACAGTCTTCGCAGAATCCCAGAGACGATCGATGTGTTGCTTTTCACGGAAAATCTTGCCGTTGTAGTATCGAATGCCTTCGAAGATTCCGTCGCCATACAAAAATCCATGATCGAAAACGCTAACTTTGGCGTCTTCTTTGTCAACTAACTGACCGTCCAGAAAAATCTTGATGGACATTTGCTAAGCCTTTCCTAACATACCGAACTGGCGCGTACCCATAGGGAAACGTCTGTCGGTTCTCACATATTCCCGCCAGAGCCCGCACGAAAGAGCGCGTCGTTACGGGGAAAATTCTCTAAATCATTTCGAACCGTCTCAACGCCAAAAAAGATCGCTCGAATCCAGCGTCAAAACCAACCCGCTAACTGTTCATTCTAATCGCCAACGAACAGAATTCAACCTTCAGACCAACGACAGAGAAAAAATTTTGAAAGGTGTTCCGCGTTGCGTAAAAAACGCGGGCTCTTTCTCCGAAGTCGTTCTATCGTCAGGAACGACTTTCATGAACGACCTGTCCGTCGACAATCCTAATCGCCCGATCGGCGTCCTGAGCCTGGCCTAAATCGTGAGTCACCATTACAACAGTTAACTTTTTCTTCTCATTGAGCTCTCTCAAAAGCTCAAGGACTCCTATAGAGGCCTTAGAATCAAGATTTCCCGTAGGTTCGTCGGCGAGAAGAAGATGTGGGTTTGAAATCAGGGCGCGCGCGATCGACGCACGTTGCATCTCTCCGCCGGAAAGTTCGTTCGGACGATGTTTCAGCCGATGCGAAAGTCCAACCAAATTTAGCAATTCTTCCGCTTCTCTGGCATATTGGCGTTTTTTCCGAAGATACCCCAAGACACTGTCGCGAATCATAAGCGGAGCCAATACGTTTTCAAAAACCGTAAGCTCCGGCAACAGATGATAAAACTGGAAAATCATGCCGATGAAGTGGTTGCGCAGGACGTCGCGCTGTCCAATCGACAAATTGTCAATTCGCTGACCGTCGAAATAGATCGTGCCCGAATCGGGTGTATCAAGAGTGCCCATCAGATGCAGGAGCGTGCTCTTTCCCGAGCCGCTCTGACCTACAACGGCCAGAAACTCCCCTTTATGAACGGTAAGATTGACCCCTCGCAGGACGGGCACTTTCTTTTTGCCCATCTGATAGCCTTTATGCAAATCGGAAACGACCATGACGTCGCTTAGAGAAGCGGCGTCACGCGTCTCGTAACCGTTTTTCGACGTAGCGACACGCTCTCCTTCGTCATCGTAAACGGTCTTTCGCGATTGAGGCCTGGAGTCATAGACCGTTGAATCACGCTCTTCGTCAGCGTCTTCTACGAGATCATGCCGAAGCTTACGAATGGTCGGACTCACAGAACTCATCGGTTCCTTGGGCGCGCTGGAAGTTCGTGATCGTCTTAGAGCTTCTACACGGGTCTTGGAATTCGACAGATTTGATTCTTCTGAGGTTGTACGTGAAGAATCTTCGGGCTGCGAGGTTTCGTCAAACCGTGCTTCGTCGGGATTTTTCCTGCGCAAGGAAGCCAGGATTTGAGCGTCCTTATTCCTCGAGTCGTCGTTTCGTTGCACTGTCTTCGCCTTTGTCTGATTGTCTGCCGTCGTCATGTTTTCAGAGTCAGGACCCTTGATCCGGTCCACGCCAAAATGGGCTCGTTACGTCTCTCTGTGGAATTACACGCGCAGAGCGTCGACCGGTTTAAGCCTCGCGGCGCTGATCGCCGGAAACACGCTCGAAACAACCGCCACAATCAGCGCGCCAACGTCAATCCAAAAGACCGTCCATGGATCGACAATCGCAGGCACTTTCGAGAACATATAAATCGTCGGGTCAAAGACTTCATGCCCCATGAGCCGTGACAGAAAGTCCGCAATCTCCTGAATGTGAGCGATAAACCAGAACGCCATAAGCATCCCGAGACCCATACCGACAAGTCCAAGCGCGAGCGCGTAAAAAAGGAATATCTGCAAAATACCCGATCCGCTGGCGCCCAGAGATTTCAGAATCCCGACGTCGCGTTTCTTATCAACCACGATCATGTAGAAGATTGCCAAAATGCAGAAACCCGCGCCGCCGCAGGAAAGAAAAAGAACAACGTTGAGTAGCGACAATTCCGTGGCGACAGCGGCAAGCGTCGTCGCCTGTTGATCCTTCCAGGTCTCAACGTCAAAGAGCTGCTCGGGAAATTCTTCACTCGAGCTGATACGGTCGCGCAGTTCTTCGATCTTTACGCCAGGCTTGGCCTTAATGAGTATTTGGGTCGCCATACGAGTTCCGTCTGGCGCTATCATGCGTCGGAGTTGCTGAATCTTCTCGATCGGCACGTAAACAAACGTATCGTCGTACTCCGCCATATGACATTCATAGAGATCGACGATGGTAAACCGGTCGTAGACGATCGACGGAAGGGAGTTCTCCGTCGACGCCGCCAAAAAGGAAAGCGTAACGTCCGCGCCGGGAACTGTCGCGAGCGTTTCACGCATTTCTTCCTTGCCAGTTTCAGGATTCAGGCGCTTTCGACGCATGCCGGAAATCGTTCCGACTCCGAGGATAATCCCGGTTTCCTGCGTCGTCTCCTTATCGATTTCAGTTCGGAACGCCTCCAAGCCGTCAAACGGGGTCCCGAACAAGACGCTGGGCGCGCTCGGGGCGTCGGCGATTTCTTGAGCCGTAATGTCGGGAACGTTCTCATCGTCCAAACCGGTTTCAGAAGAAGCAACATCCGGAGCGTCGTCGCTCGTTAAAGGATCGTCGTCGGCCACTCCGTCGGAGTTCGGGGCGACCTCAGATTCGTCGGTTGTCTCTTCGTCATTTCCAGAGTCGTAGTCAGGGACGGCCGGAAGATTTGCCAGAACGGAGGCATACGGATCGGTATTATTTTCCGCATCAACGCTTTGGGCGCCGTTCTCAGCGGCGTAATCGACAACGTTCATATCGGGAGCGGAATCCGGTTTACGCGATTTCTCATAGATTTCGCGTCGTCGTTCCTGCTCCTGCCACCGGAATTTTTCGTATTTAGCGTCAGCGCGACGTTTCTTCCATCCAGCCTCGGCCAGTCTCGGACGCACCGTGCCGTCGTCGCCAAAAAGCGGATTACGCGTGTCGTAACCGTCCTCACGAAGTTCAAAGGAAAGCTTTCGACGATTCTCTGGATGCTGAAGATATTGAGAAATCGCGGTAACTTTTTCATTCGTCGACGCGTCGATTCCCACAATTTGCACTTGCCGTGTAATAACCTCGCCGCCGTTGTATTCATAGCTCAGGAGACCGGGAGTCGCGACCGTCGGAGTCGCCGCTTCAACGAGGTCGCCGGCAATTTTGTAAACGTCTTTTATCCTCGCGTCAACATCGTCAAATCCACGCAAGCTCGACCGAGAACTAATCGTAACGTCAGAAAGGGCGCCGTGAATGCGATTTTCCATCTCACGACTGAAGCCCAACATAATGGCGTTTACAATCATCATGATAGCGACGCTAATCGCCACGCCGCCAACGCTCAGCAGCGCGATTCTCCGCGTCAAAAGATAGCGCCATATCAACAAGAGTTTATACATAATCCTCAGTCCTCTCCGTAGGACGTTCGCTCGCGCGTATGTGCGCGGGGGATTGCAGTTTTTACGCCTGAACGGCTTGAAACAAGTCAACCGTTCAGGCCAAATCAGGACGAACCGCGCTCGCGGATCGAGTCGCCACGAAACCGCCGAGGCGTCAGTTGTCAAAGACTTCTGGTTTGAGAAGCGGGAAGAGAATAACTTCGCGGATGCTCGTCGTATTTGTAAGCATCATGCAAAGGCGGTCGATTCCAATACCCAAACCGCCGGCAGGAGGCATGGCGTAACGCAAAGCGCGGATGAAATCATGGTCCATCTTCGCCATTGAATCTTCTTCGGCCTGTCCTTCAAGCTGGCTGCGGAAAAGCTTGTCCTGGAGGTCGGGATCGTTGAGTTCGGTGTAAGCGTTGGCAAGCTCGCATCCTCGAACAAAGAGCTCAAAACGTTCCGCGATATCAGGATTGGATCGCTTACGCTTGGTAAGCGGACAAATGCTTGCGGGGTAGTCGGTGATGAAAACAGGCCCGACAAGAGTGTCTTCAACCTTTTCTTCAAAGATATCGTTGCGAATAACGTCGACGTGTTTCTTGTCAACGTCCTCGACGCCGATCTCTTTGGCGTACGCGACCACAGCCTCGTCGTCATGAGGATCGATTCCCGTGTTTTCCGCAAGGGCGTCAAAATAGGGTTTGCGCTGGAACGGAGGGGTAAAATCGATCTCCTGTCCTCCCCACGGAATAACAAACTCCTGTCCGGTCGCCTTGATCGCGTTGCAGATAATCTTTTCCGTAACGTCCATCATGGAATTGTAGTCGCCATACGCCTGATACAGTTCCATGAGCGTGAATTCCGGATTATGCGTCTGATCAATACCTTCGTTGCGATAAACGCGACCGATTTCGAAAACGCGTTCCATACCGCCGACGAGGAGACGCTTGAGATGCAGCTCAAGCGCGATTCTCATATAGAGGTCAATGTCCAACGCGTTGTGGTGCGTAATGAACGGTTTGGCAGCCGCGCCGCCGGCAACCGCGTGGAGCGTCGGACCTTCAACTTCAACGAAGCCTTCTCCCGCGAGCGTTTGACGAACAGACGAAACAATTCTGGTGCGATTGAGCATACGCGTCATCGCTTCGTCGTTGTGCGCGAGGTCGACATAGCGCATACGTGAACGCAGTTCAGGATCGTTAACGCCTTTGAACTTATCAGGCGGAGTCTCCAGAGATTTGCTCAGGAACGTTAATTCGGAAGCAAAGATCGTCAGTTCTCCGGTTTGTGTCTTCTTGAATTCGCCGTCGATTCCGACAAGGTCGCCAAGGTCAAAACACAGCGCGAGGTCCCAGGCCTTTTCGCCCACCTGATTCTTACCGATAAAGATCTGAATCTCGCCGGTCCAATCCTTAAGGGTCAAAAAGATGAGTTTACCCTGCTTACGCTGGAGAACGATACGACCGGCGACACGCACCTGCGGACCTTCCATCGGGATTTCGGTGCGTTCCGGAGCGCCTTCCCATTTCGGAGGCAATTTGATCGGTTCGCCGACCTTAATTTCGCTTTCACGAGCACGAACGTCGCCGATATAGGAGCGGTTGTCGAACCGGGCGCCCCAGGGATCAAGCCCCATCTCTTCAATTTTGCGTAATTTTTCACGACGCGCCGCTTCGAGGACGACGCCCGTTCCCGCAGATTCGTTCTTCGCCATTTGCCAATCCAACGTAAGTTGATTCGAGGTGTGCCAACGCCGTCCGACGCCGCTATTCTCAGAGACGGAGCGCGCGGCAAAAGTTATCTGAAAGTCGAAACGCGCCGTCTCATGGGAAAGCCCTGTTTCGACGCGCCGTACGACAAATTAAATCCCATTCATTATATATTGTCTCTTACACTTTGCCAGTCGCCCTGTTCGCACGATCGAGGATAATCCCGGTCGGAGACTAGACAAAAAGGGACTGCGCGTCAATAGAACAGGAACGCAAAACAATATGCGACTTGATTCCGACGGTTCACAGGGTAAAATTCAGTGGGCAGAGCGTCGTTTGGCGTCGTCCTTTATAAAAAGCGGAGCTACAAATCTCTGACTTTTTTCAACTGTGTCCCGGAGCTTTGTCATGAGCGAAGAAGAATTTGACAACGAGTTTTTGGCGCCAGCTGGCAAGGAATTTCAATCGATTGCCTCGACCGAACCTCAAGAGCCTGAGGAAAAACAGCGCGACGAGGTCGCCAGACGAGTCGTCTCCGAAATGTTTGACGAATACGGCAGTCGACTGCTTCGCATGATTGAGGTTCGTCTCCAACCAGAGCTCCGTGCGCGCGTAGACGCCAACGATATCCTGCAGGAATCCTTTATGGAGGCTTACCGACAGCTTCGCACAGGAGTCTCGGCGCCCAAGGGCTCGCCTCTTGTCTGGCTCCGTCTTATTGTCCAGCAACAGCTTGTCGCCTGTTATCGAAAGTATTGTCAAACGCAGAAGCGCAATGTTGCTCGCGAATTTTCAATCTCGGCTGGTCGTGCGCAAGCAGACTTAACGTCGACGTCCATTTTTCTCGCCGGAAAGCTGACGTCTCCGTCAATGGTTGCGCGCCAACACGAACTGACGATCAAGATTCGCGAGTGTCTGGCGCAACTCTCTGAATCGGACAGGGAAATCCTCTCCTTAAGGCATTTTGAACAGTTGACGAATCGTGAAACGGCAGAAGAGCTTAATGTCGCGCCCCACGCTGCCAGCGTTATGTATCTGCGCGCTCTGAAAAGATTCAGGGTCATACTCGAAAGGGAAAAACTCGACGAGCTGCTCGACTAGGCGACTGCGAGAAAGCGCAGACGTTCAACGTAGAGCGTCCGCTCCCGCGGTATTCGACGACCCCCAGCAAGAGGAACAAAATGTCGACGGACGAACAAGACGACAGGTTTCCCCGGCAAACATTCTCCAACAACTATTCTGCGGCAGATTCGGAAATCGATCTTGAAGAGCTTTCTGAACGCTTTGTCGAGGAATATCGTAGAGGCGAAAAGCCGTCGGTCGAAGAATACGCTAAAAGATATCCCGAGTTCGCAACCGACATTCTCGAACTCTTTCCCTCTCTTCTACTGTTGGAAAGAGGAGGCGAAAGCACGTCGCTTCAGAGCGTTTCGGAGGGAGTCGCCGGCAAAGGACTTGATCCGCCCAAGGTTGAACGTCTCAATAATTTCAGAATCATTCGTGAAATCGGACGCGGCGGCATGGGGGTCGTCTACGAGGCATGGGACGAGGCGCTGGATCGTCCCGTCGCGCTCAAGGTTATGAAGATCTTCCCCGGCGAGAAGGAACAAACAATCCAGCGATTCCAGCGCGAAGCGCGAATTGCCGCGAGACTTCATCACACGAACATCGTCCCTGTCTTTGGCTCCGGCATGGTCGACGACCAGTTTTACTATGCGATGCAGTTAATTGACGGCGAGAGTTTGGAACAATATCTGCGGTTAAAAGAAAGAGAAGCGTCGCAAACAATTGATTCGTCCCGCAGACGAACGTGGAAATTATCCAACTGGTTTCTGGCCCGACGACGTCAAACGCGCGACGCGCTCCCAAACGAAAAATCGACGTCGGAATCGTCCGCCTCGCACGACTCTCAACCTTGTGCAACCGCCAACGCCGACGAACACGATCGCGATCCTCAAACGTCGGCAGGCGACGATAAAGCAGGCGATTGTTCTTCCAGAATGAAAAGCGTCGCGAACGGCGACTTCTCGCCTGAGGAAGACGGCTCCAAGGCCGAAGCAGACAAGAATAAGCGTTTTCACACGCCCGCGGCAACAGATCCGGGCCTTGAGTCGCTTGTCTCAAGATCGACGCTCATGTCTGTGCGAATCGCCAGCGCCAATTATTACCAACGCGTCGCCGACCTTGGCGTTCAGGCGGCAAACGCGCTCGATTACGCGCATCGTCATAACATTGTCCATCGAGACGTCAAACCGTCTAATCTGATCGTCGATCATGAAGGAGTCCTGTGGATTACAGACTTCGGGCTTGCGCGTTCAACGACAGAAAACATCCTGACGCGACATGGACAGATTGTCGGGACCCTACGCTATCTTGCCCCAGAAGCGCTTGAGGGCGTTTTTTCTCAACAATCCGACGTTTATTCCCTCGGGCTAACGCTCTATGAGCTTCTAACGTTCACCCCTGCGTTCGACGAATCCAACTACACCAAGCTCTTTGCTCAAGTCTCTGCCGGCGCGCCTTCTCGACCGCGTAAGGTTAATCCTCAGATTCCGATCGATCTGGAAACGATCGTTCTCAAAGCAATCGACTATTCGCCAGAAAAGCGCTATACGGCGGGAGAAATGGCGGACGATTTGCGCAGATTTCTCGACGAGCGCCCCATCAAAGCCAGACGAATTCCCATTCTGGAACTTGTCTGGAGATGGAGTCGCCACAATAAATTGGTCGCGTCTCTCGCGACAGGAGTCGTGGCGCTTACCGCGCTCGTCTTGCTCGTCATGTGCTCGTCTTACTTTAAAATGCAAAGCCTCGTCAAGGAAAGAGAACTCGAGGCAAACCGCGCCAAACTGAACGTCTCTCTGGCGCTGGAGGCGTTTGACGGAATCTATTACAAGCTTCTTTCCGACTCAGAAAACGCTAAATTCAACATCATGGACGATTCAGGAGTAATTTACGCGCCCATGGCAGACGTCTCGATTTCCGATCAAACGTCTAAAGCGCTCGACGAAATGCTGACTTTCTATGGCAAATTCGTTCAAGTGAACGCGGACACCGGCGAAGACCATGCGCTTCAACTTCGTTCCGCTCAAGCTTTCTTCCGGACGGGACTCATCCGCGTTATGCAAGGAGAAATTGGATATTTCATAGCGTTTGATCAGGCGTTCCGTTACTACCTGAAAAGCCTTGAATCGGCTCCTTCTGACGTGTCATACGAAAACGTCGCCTGCGAAATGGCGCTGCTTGTGGTTAAGCTAATCCTGAACTCTCCTCCTGAAATGGACGAGTTCGAACTTGAAAAATACAGTTCCGCCGCGATAGACGCCATTTCGCGAATTAAGCCGCCCCTTCTTGGTTCCAGAGAACAACGTCTTCTGGCTCAAATTCACTTTGCTCGCGCCACGCAACGTCTTAAAAGAATTCGTCACCGAGGAAACGTTGGAGGCGATCTATTCTCTGAAACAAACGTTCCCCTTCCAACAGAACTTGAAAAAGAACTGGTTCAGAACGACTTTGATTTCGCCCAACGTCACATTCTGACGATTCAGGAATCGGGCGCGCCCAGAAATTCCGGCGAACTGGAAATGATCGCCAACTACTATGCGATGCTCTCGATCTGGCATACGACGCTTCGCCAGCCAGAATCGGCGTTTACTGCTGTGGAGAAAGGCTTGAGCGTCGCCAACGCCTATCAGAACGCGCATCCGGACGACAGCGTCGCCTACAATTCTTTTCTAAGGTTGGAGTATGCGCGTCTGCGAACGTTTCTCGAATGTCAAATCAGAGATGAGAACGAAGAGACGCGATCCGCCGCGTTCGAAGAAATTCAGGAACTGGAAAATCAACTCTTTTTCAATCCAGACCAGAATCAGAAATTTGCGGAAGACGTTAACGCCATGATTAGTAGAATCTTCGGGGGCGTCGTTCTTGTTCGAATCGAAGCGTCGCAGAACAACCTTGCGCGAACGGAAGAATTGCTCGACCTGATAAGTGAAGAGACGTCTCGATTTGTCGAAGCGCGTCCAAACTTTGAGATTGCGCCTCTGCAAATAAGAATTCAAAGCTTTTACGCGGATCTTTTCATTAAAGAAAAACGTTTCGACGACGCGGAAGTTCACGTAAAAATACTGGAAAACCTTTTTAGCGAATGGGAAAAACGCAGTCTGCGCAAGCTTGAAGAAGCGGACAAACAAATTGCGGAAACGCCAGACGTTCAGTTCGGCGAAGACAACGTTTTTCGCAAGAACGCCCTTTTAAAAGATCAACGTCACAAACGTGATTTTGTCGAAAAAACGTCCAAAATGGTTAAGAAAAGTCGCGAAGCGCTTGAAGAGGGACGGCGCGAACTAAGCAAAGCCGACGAATCTTCCGCTCAGTGAGTTGTCTCAATCCACGCTACCAATGAACGCTCCCTAACGAAGAGCGCGCTTATTTCTTTAATTCGGATCATGACGCTATATCTTTTGACGTCGAGAATCCGGGAAACAACTGGCATAATGGACGGGCAGGTTGTTTCGATAATGCTTAGAATAGATATTTTGTCAATTTCACTCAAAAAATGAAAATATCGTTTAATCACTGTACCGTTCTTACCGATAAAGCAGAGTAACAGGAGGATTAAAACATCTCAGACTTCCTGGAATCGTCCCTTTCGGACGAAAACTCGGAGTCGTTTTAATCGTTATCCTGGGAAATTTCCAAAAAAACGATCCTTTGGACGGTTTTTTGGCTAATCATATTTCGTATGCCTTACGATTATGATTATTGGGAAAAAGGTTATTGTCTGACAATCTGGCATTGACGGATTCACGACAAATAACGAAAGATTCGGGAATGGATCTCGAATCTTGAACCGCGAAGCCTCGCAAGACGGCGCGGTTCGTTGGAAGTCAATCAAGTTTTTCGATGGAGCAAGTCGCCAGCAATTCGAAGTCGAGTCAGGGCTGTTTCAAACGGCGATGGATCGCCGGAAGCCCCGAACTCAGCGACGAAAGACGATTTTTTTTCACTGATATTTTTCTTCCGGAGAATCTGGGAGGTCAGGGATGACTATTGGCGCCACTCGTAACACTATGCGTAAATCTACGAGTCTCGAAAGGAGTAT